>JBLHVW010000005.1:0-63624 GCA_047628775.1 Salibacteraceae bacterium
AAACCGCTGGTCTATATTTGCATCGTTAATTTCGACTAACATAGCGGCGAAGATAGTGTTTATTCTCTTTTTTTGAAGATTGAACAACGAATAGCGTAGTGATCGCTTAAGTTCTCGTCTTGAATAATAAAGTTATTTGACCCCAATTTATCTGAATGAAAGATGTAATCAATTCTCCCAGCTGGAATTTTTCCTGCATACGTCTTTCCAATTCCAAAACTGGAGTTTCTGAATGAATCGGTTAAGATAGAATTGAATTGGCTATACGTGTACGACATCGGTGTGTCATTGAAATCGCCGCAAACTACCACTGGGTAGGGCGAATTATTGATATGCTTCACCAGCTTGTCCGTTTGGTCGGCCCTCACCGGAAAAGCCTTTTTCACCTTTCGTAAGACCGCAAAGAAGCCAGATGTATTTTCCTTTTTCGTTTTGCCTTCAAACACAGCGTAATCGTCTTTTTGCAGGCGTATTGACTGAAGATGAATATTGTACACTCGAATTGTGTCATCAGGCGTCACGATATCGGCGTAAATGCAGTAATTGAAAGTAGGCTGATTATCTCCTAAAACAATATCTCCTTTTTCGATGATTTCATATTTCGAAAGTATACTGATCCCAAAATTTCGTCTAATTGCTCTAAGCTGTGAGTAACGCTCGTGATAATCTCTCGTCTCTAAAAGCTGAACGAGCGTATCCTTTGTTATAAAATCACTTGGTCTATCTTGGTGGTAAAACTCTTGAAAACAAACGATGTCAGGATCTTCCTGATCAACGTAATGAATGATTTTGTCTTTGTTTATTCGCGCCTGTTTTGGATCTGGGTTGTAAAGGTCAAACAGATGAACATTGTAACTCATTATTTTCACTTCAGTAGCTCCTTTTAAATCATCGCCTCCGCCTATCGTAAAGGTTCGGAAATGTAGGTTTCCTCCTAGTAGAATTAGAATTCCCAATCCAAGAGCCCATTTCTTATTGATGAAAATCCAAGCAATTGTAATGAGTAGGTGGCAAAAAATAATAACGGGATATGCCAATCCGAAAAGTGGAATTATTTCCCAAGAATCAGGCCGTACAAATGGGCTTAGGTAGGAGAGTAGTAGGCTCAAGGAAACAATGATAGTAATCCCTTTGAGGATATTTTTAAGCGTAAATATCTTCTTAAGCCGTTTCATTATTTGCTTTGATTGAACAGAAAGTCTTTTTCCCTTTTGTTTAAAGAATCATATCCGGACTTCGAAATTTTATCTAAAATTCTGTCTGTCTCTTTTTGCCGCTCTTTGGCGTTCTCATTGTATTCTTCATCCGTCATTTTGCGCATTTGCTCACCTCTGACGACTTTAAGTTTTGGACGTTTGTTTCTTGAGAACATTTGTCTTATAAATTCAATCATTCTTTGAGAGGCCGTAATAAGGTTACTTGAACTGTGGATGTTTTGAATGGACAACGCACCGATAATTGCACCCCCTAAATGAGCGAAATGAGCTGTTCCATCATCTGTTGTTAAATTGATGACATCCAATACAATGTAGGCTGCAGCAATCCAAATGATTCGGAGTTTAAAGAATCCAAAAAAGCTGACTTGTAAATTGGGTTGATAGAAGGCAATTGCGACGAAGATTCCCATTATTGATCCAGATGCACCAATTACGACTACATCTTGAAGACCAGGAAATATAACGTGTGCTAAAAATTCCAATAAGCCTCCTGCGATACCAGCAATTATATAGGTATAGATCAGTCTAGAGGCACCGAATAGTTGTTCAAAGTGCTTTCCTGCAAAGTACAAGAAGATCATATTGAATAATATGTGCATTACCCCGTAATGAGCGAACATAGATGTAAATATTCCCCAAGGATGTGTAATGAATTCAGAAGGTCTGGTGAACAGTCCAAAAATGTGATCAATAACTATTGCAGTGCTTGCATCGTCCTCCAATAGTTCACCAAACACCAATGCAACTCGTATTAATAAAAATAGAATGACATTAATGAAGATTAGCTTCATATGAGCGCCCCCATGCTTATAGCGGTGCTTTAAATCGTCTATAAATGTTCTTTGTGTCTGCATTATCGATTAATAAAAGTTAGCTCTGTCTTTTCTGCGCCAAAACAAAATAAATATTATTCCTACAATCGCCCCTCCTACATGGGCCAAATGCGCAATCTGATCATTGGAATTATAAATACTGCTGTATACTTCAAATGCTAGGTAGGCACCAATTAAGTATTTTGCTTTTATCGGAACGGGAATGAACATCAAATTTAATTCAGTATTTGGGAAAAGCATTGCAAAACCTGCTAAAAGACCAAATACTGCGCCAGATGCACCAACCAAACTACTATAGTTGTATGCAATATATGCTCTAAACGAATCGTGTACTTCATTTGGAAGTTTCAGGTCCCCAGCACTGATTAATTCATTTATAACTTTTAGGTTTAATTGTGAGCCAGAAACCAGTTTACCATCATGGATTAAACGATTAATGTATTGAATGTCGTTTCCAGCTGCTTTAAGTTCAGTTTGAAGTTCCCCGATTTCCCATACGCCAATTACATTATACAGAATGAAAGCCCCAAGTCCACATGATATGTAGTAAATGAAATATCTTTTGCTTCCCCAGGTTCTCTCTAGATGACTACCAAAAGAAACAAGTAGAAACATATTGAATATGATATGAAACGGATCCGTTAAACTATGCATGAACATATGAGTAACAGCCTGGTAGGGTTGGAAAAAAGTTGAGTTGATATAATGCGCTTCAAGTATGTTTTCTAATCCAGAGCCAGATTGAGCAAGAAACAAAGACACTATAAACAAGAGAATGTTTATTAGCAAAAGATTCTTTGTAACGTTCGGTATATTTGAAAAAATTTGTCTAAACATTATTTAAATTTTGTTTCAATCGACTCTAAATCGATGGTATCTATTATTTTTTTGTTCGAAGGCGTGTACATGTGATTTTCACATTGGAACAGTTGATTGATCAAGCCTTGAATGGCTTCGTTTGAATTAAGATTCAATTGTTTCATGGCCGCTGATCTTGCAATAGAAGCGACCAATGAATGCGCAATATCGCCCTTTTCAATATCCTTATGTCCAAGCGTTTCTAGGATAGCGTCTAAAGTGCTTGAAAGTGTTTCTTCTTCGAGTACATTTGGAACCGCGCTGACAGATAATATGTCGCTTTCAACCGTTCCATCAAAGCCCAATTGCTTTAGCATTGATATATTCGTTTCCCAATTAATAATTTCCTTTTTTGAAAGTTCTTTTTCGATTGGGAAAAGCATCCTTTGAGATTCTATTGGTCTGGAAACAAATGATTTGATTATTCCAGAGTAAACTATTTGTTCAACTGCTCTTTTTGAATGAATCACCATTAATCCAGACTTGCTTGGAGATAAAATGTAGTTTCCTTTTACAATAAAACTCGTACTGTTTTCATCAATTGACTCAACTTCTACAAGCTCTTGAACCTCCTCTTCCTTTTGATCTTCAACTGTGTAAAAATTCTCCCAATCCTCTTGTTTCGCCTCCTTTGTTCCAAAGCCATTGTTGACAATCGCCTCAGAGAAATTTTCAGTTGTTTTTCCGCTAGAAGAACTTGCTGTATTGGATGTCGTTTGAAAAGGATTAAAGTCCTTGTTGACATTTATTGTCGGCTCTGTTGCAGGCTGAGAATGCATTTTGTGCGGAATATCAAATCCCATTTCTCTTTCGAAATCCAGTGTTGGAGCAATGTTGTATTTACCAAGTGCCAGACGAATGCTACTCAATATGATGGAGTAAATGTATTTTTCTTCTTCGAATTTAATTTCCGTTTTCGTTGGATGAACATTAACGTCAATTCGTTTGGGATCAACGTCCAAATACAAGAAGAATCCTGGAAAGGTTCTTTCTTTTATAAGCCCCTCAAATGCCTTGTTAACTGCGTGATTGAAGTAATGACTTTTAAAATATCTGTTGTTTACAAATAGGAATTGCTCGCCGCGTGTTTTTCGAGAAAACTCTGGTTTGAGAACGAATCCCTTCATTTCAACGATTTCAGTGCTTTCCTCAATTGGAACCAATCTATCGCTTGATTTCTTTCCTAAAACATCAATGATTCGTTTCTTTAAAATCGTGTCTTGAAGGTTGTAAAGCTCAGTGTCATCGTGATGTAACGTGAAATGAATCTCAGGATGGGATAGGGCTACGCGTGCAAATTCATCCGAGATATGCCCAAACTCTACCTTGTCAGATTTCAAGAAATTTCTTCTGGCTGGAACGTTGTAAAAAAGGTTCTTTATTTCGAAGCTTGTGCCTTCTGGACATGTCGTTTCAGTTGATTCTTTGATTGAACTTCCTTCCATTGTGACTGAAGTTCCAATGTCCTTTCCTCTTTCTCTTGTTTTTAATTCAACGTGAGCGATAGCGGCCACAGAAGCCAAAGCTTCACCCCTAAATCCTTTTGTTGTTAAAGCGAATAAATCTTCGGCCTTTCTAACTTTACTCGTCGCATGGCGCTGAAAACAAATCTCAGCGTCTTCAGGACTCATTCCTTGGCCGTTATCTACAATTTGAATGAGGGTTTTTCCTGCCTCTTTTATATTGACGTCAATCTTCGTTGCGCCAGCATCAATAGCATTTTCAACAATTTCTTTCACTACAGAAGCGGGACGTTGAATAACTTCCCCAGCGGCTATTTGATTCGCAATATTGTCTGGTAATAATTTAATTAAATTGCTCATAAAATATCTACCAAAGCCTTGTTACAACAGTTTCTACTTGATTGACGCCGTTAAAAACGAGATATCCCAATACGACAATAATCACAATTAAAACAAATACACGAATGTTCGATGAGGATTTTGCATTTTTTCGAATCTCAGTTCTAGACCACTCGCCTCGAATGTTTTCTCTGAGAATAGAAGTACGTTCTTCCGCTGACAGTTCACCATTCTCCATTTTTTCATATTGCCGCTTTTTCGCTTTAAGGCGTTCCCTGCGTTCGTCATAATACATAGGATTATAATCGAATTGGCGGTTCTTATATGTCTTAGTTAAAAATCGAAATTTCATGTGAATCTAAAGTAAACAAATTTAACAAAATTATAGAGTCGGATTCAGCCAAAATTTGTCAAAAACTGTGCCCATGAAATTGAACTGACAAAGAGTCAGAATATACTTTGGATGAGTTTTTGCCCCTTAAATGTTTATAACTAATGGAATGCAGCTCTGTCAGGCGGATTTCAAATTGTATTTTTGATAGATATGAAACAATTATTCTCCTTCAAGTTTCTCCTTTTTGCACCCATTTTGGTATCGGTGTTTGTGTTCGCTTCAATAGCTCCACCTTCTTATCCTGTTTTGAAAAAGAATATTCAAATTCCTGAAGTTATCAAGACGGTCGAAAATTCTTGGGTTAATGAGACCTTAGAAACCATGACACTCAGAGAGAAAATCGGTCAGTTTTTTATGATTGCGGCTTATTCAAACAAAGGAGAAGCGCATTTCAATAAAATTGATTCTCTTGTAAGTAAACATAAAATTGGTGGCTTAATCTTTTTCCAAGGGGAACGGGATAATTTAAAAGTTGCGATAGATCGTTTTCAAGGTCAAGCTGAAGTCCCTTTATTAGTGGGGATGGATGCTGAATGGGGAGTGAGTATGCGCTTGTTTGGCGAAGAACGTTACCCTTATAATTATACCATTGGTGCTGCAAACGATCCTGAGTTGACGGAAAAGATTGGAGCAATGATGGGGCAAGAGTGCCGTGAACTTGGAATTCATATCAACTTCGCGCCTGTTGCGGATGTGAATAGTAATCCAAACAATCCTGTGATTGGATTCAGATCGTATGGAGAAAGCCCAAAACGCGTGGCAGATCAAGTTGCAGCTGCGGTTAGGGGGATGGAAGGGCAAAGTGTTTTGACGAGTATCAAACATTTTCCAGGACATGGCGATACGGATGTTGACTCACATAAAGAATTGCCTATCGTGAATAATACGCTTACCCACATCGATGCTGTTGATTTCTATCCATTTAGAGCGGGAATTAACGCTGGAGCATCTTCTGTAATGATCGGTCATTTGAATGTTCCTGTATTGGATCCATCGGGTACGCCGAGTAGTTTGTCCAAAAAGACGATTCACGAGTATTTGAAGGGAGAACTACGTTTTAAAGGACTTGTGGTAAGCGATGCATTGGGAATGAAATCCGTTGCTGACCGTTATGGAAAAACGGAAGTGGTTGTAAAGGCATTTGAAGCGGGATGTGATATTTTACTCTTTCCGAAGAGCGTTGTTGATGCAATTGATGCTATTGAACAGAAAGTTTTGGATGGAGGGATTTCTGAAGAAGAGATTAACCTAAGATGCAAACGCGTGTTGCTTGCGAAGTACAAGAGTATTATCAAACCAGGGAAACTAAAGAGTTATACGAAAGGCGAGCAGGAATTGGCGAGAAAACAACTTTTTGAAAAAGCGATTACAGTCATTAAAAATGAGAATGAAGTGTTACCGATTAAACGGTTCGATAAACGGATAGCGGTTGTCAGCGTTGGTTCACACACAGACGGATTGAAGGCGTCAATGGATCTTGTCGCGTTGGTTGACCATTTTCATTATTACTCAGGGACTGAAGCGATCCAAAAGTTTAAAAGTAAGATGGGAAACTACGACATGGTTATTACAACCGTTCATGCAGGCTCTGTTCGACCTTACAAAGATTTTAGAATGCCAAAAGGCTGGAGAGCTTGGTTGAAAGTTGTTTCAAATGCAGAGGAAAGCGCATTGGTAGTGTTCGGTAATCCTCTTGCTTTGAAGAATGATGTTGATTTGTCTGGAGTTAATTCAGTGGTTATTGGTTACGAGAATCATCATTTGATGGTGGATAGAATGGGGCAGTTTCTGGTTGGCTCTTTCGCGACAAACGGAAAATTACCAGAAACGATCAATGAAACCTACAAGGGTGGAGATGGATTGTCAATCAAATGGATGGGAAGATTGAAAGAATCGCAACCCGAAGAGGTTGGAATTGATCCAAAGAAATTTGAGCGAATTGATGAAATTGCGAACAGTAGTATCGCCGCTAAGGCATTCCCAGGGTGTCAAATCCTTGTCGCTGTTGATGGAAAAGTGATTTATCGGAAGTCGTTTGGATACCACACGTATGGAAAGATAATTGAAGTTAAAAATGATGATATTTACGATATAGCATCGATTACAAAAATTGCAGCGTCTACTGTATCGATTATGAAGTTGAATTCTGAAGACAAGTTCAATCTTGACGAGAAACTCGGGGATAAATTGCCAGAATTGATGGGGACGAATCCATTGAAGGACATTCGACTTCGAGACATGTTGGCGCATCAAGCAGGGTTAACTCCATGGATTCCATTTTATACGAAAACTTTATTGGATGGGGATTTATCTGATCAATACTACAGAACTGTAAAATCTGATTCCTTTAGTGTAAAAGTTACTGAAGGTTTATGGATTGACAAAACGTATGAAAGCGAGATGTATAAAGAGATTTTAACGAGTACGTTGAAGGCCAAACGTTACAAGTACTCAGATTTGGGGTATTATTTCATCAAAAAAATTGTGGAAAAAAAATCGGGTACAACTTTGGCTGATTACGCCACAACTAATTTCTATGAGCCAATGGGTTTGAGCAATATGCGCTACAATCCACTTGATTATTTTTCGAAAGATAGAATTCCACCAACAGAGGACGATAAAATCTTTAGAAAGCAATTGGTTCATGGATACGTTCATGATCAAGGAGCGGCTATGATGGGGGGAATTGGCGGCCATGCGGGATTGTTTACGAATGCAGGTGATTTGGCCGGCTTGATGCAAATGTTCTTAAACAAAGGAACGTATGGTGGCGAGCGTTACATCAAAGAGCAAGTGATTGAAGAGTATACGGACTGCCAATTTTGCGCAACCAGTAGAAGAGGTGCCGGTTTTGACAAGCCAATGAGGAACAAAAAGGGAGGGCCATCTTCGAATAAGGTAAGTCTCAAAAGCTTCGGTCATTCTGGATTTACTGGAACTTTGGCTTGGGCTGACCCTGAGTATAAAGTGAATTATATTTTCCTTTCCAACCGAGTTTATCCAGATGCTGAAAACTGGAAAATTGTCAAAATGAGTATTCGAACAGAAATTCAAGATGTTATTTACAACGCTTTAGAAAGCGCCAAATGAAAAGGAAAAAGCTACTAGCGCTTCTTGCATCACTGCTGTTCTTAGCTGTTAGTGGGCAGTTGTTCATTTGGTTTTTAATGTATCATCAAGACAATATCAATAAGTCGGGATACGCGTTTAACGATTCCGTTTTGAATTTGTTCCCAAGAGGTGATTTTTCAGTCTATATCTTTGGAATTACGTATTCATCACTTGTCATTTATATCTTACTTCGTTGTGCAAAAATCAATGAACTCTCCAAGTTTGCTGTAGCTTATGGTCTAATTTTGTTGACGCGTATTATGACATTGTCATTGGTTCCTTTAAGAGAACCGAAAGGACTTGTAAGTCTCAACGACCCTATATTATACAATATCATTTTTGATGGTGAAATAACTGCCGATTTATTTTACAGCGGACATACTGCTTTTGTTTTTGTGATGTTTTTTCTCTCAAAAAAATACATCTTCCTCATTTTAGGAATAGGAGTTGGAGCTCTTTTAATGATGCAACGTGTTCATTATTCTATCGATATTGCAGCCGCAATTCCATTTGCATTCCTGATAGCCAAGTCAGTAACTTGGATGTTTAAAAAATATGGATTGGAGAACAGCTAAATATTAATCCATAGGCTTAATAGAATAAGGGTTTTGTTGAGAAAACATTGATGTTTTATTGTATACTTTTAAAATGTAAAGCATTTTATTACAAAGAAAAATTAGCATGAAAATAGGAATTGTATTGTACCCAACTTACGGGGGAAGTGGAGTGATGGCAACTGAATTGGGAAAATCGTTGGCAAAGAAAGGTCATGAGATTCACTTCATCACTTATTCTCAACCTGTTCGACTTGGAGGTTTCCGATCAAATATATATTACCACGAGGTAGCAGTTTCGGATTACCCGTTGTTTGACTACACACCTTATGAAACGGTTTTGGCCAGTAAAATGGTTGATGTTGTAAAGCGTGAAGAACTTGATATTTTGCATGTTCATTATGCAATTCCACATGCTTCTGCGGCCTTTATGGCAAAGCAAATCTTAGCTGCACAGGGAATTCATATTCCTTATGTAACAACACTTCACGGAACAGACATTACACTTGTTGGAAGAGACCCTTCGTTCGAACCTGTTATTACGTTTTGCATGAATGAATCCGATGCTGTCACAGCAGTTTCTGAAAGTCTTAGAGAAGATACGTATAAGCATTTTAATGCAACCAAGGATATTTTAGTGATTCCAAATTTTGTACACCCAAGGTCTAAAACAATTCATAACATTCAAGAAATCAGAAGACGGTATGCTGCGGATGAGGAACCGATTCTGTGTCATGTTTCGAATTTCAGAAAAGTAAAACGTGTTGATGATGTTCTGAAAATGTTTGATAAAGTCAATCAGAAAATCCCATCAAAATTGTTAATGGTTGGTGATGGGCCTGAGCGCTATGGACTTGAAGAGTTATGTACTCAGCTAGGATTATGCGATAGAGTTGTATTTATTGGTAAAGTAAGAGAAACGCAAGAAGTTCTTGAAATCTCAGACTTGTTCGTTCTACCTTCAGAAACGGAGAGCTTTGGGTTGGCGGCTTTAGAAGCAATGGCCATGGGAGTTCCTGTAATTTCATCTAATACTGGTGGTATCCCAGAAGTAAACATTAATGGAGAAACTGGTTTTATGTCTGAAGTAGGAGACGTTGAAGATATGGCCAAAAACGCAATCTATATTTTAGAAGACGAAGACCGAAAAAAGAGATTTGGTGAAAACGCGCTTGCTCGTTCTAAAGTATTTGATATTGATACCGTTGTTAGTCAGTATGAGGATTTGTATAAGACGTTAATTTAAGAACCCGAAGATTTCCAAATCGAAATTTACAATTCAAAAACATCGTTATACCGAGCAATATTAAATCCATTTTTAATTATTTTCTTGGATTGCGGACTGTCTGCATTTAAGGCCGGATTGGTATGGTTCATATGGATAAAATAGATTTTACGCTTCTCACTTTTGGACAAATCTTTGAAAAGTTCCATACTTTCAATGATAAATGGATGCGGAATTTCTGAAATATCGCGGTTGTTTATCTCTTCAGTATCATAGAATGTAGCGTCAATAAAGGCATAATCAACTTTAGCGATTTCCTTGATGATATCTTTGTCCCATTTGCTCCATTTGTCAATATCTGGAATAAAAAGAACACTTTTCTTTTTGCCATAAAAAACATAACCAGCAGTCTCCGAGAACTCATCTCTATGGGGAACGGTAAATGCCATTACTCTAAAGTTCTCAGTTATTGGACTCCATATACCATCTTCAATAGATTGTAAACTGATGTTACTATCAACCAATTGACTCCATGGTCCATTTTCACGAAGGAAACTTCTCATTTTCGGCAAAGCGAATACTCGGGTCTTGTCTGCGTTCATTGCCTCTTTACCATAATACATCAGTCCAGTGTAGTGGCCGATGTGCGCATGTGTAAGGAAGGTTCCGTAAGGTAGTTCTTCTCCATTATCGAATGCAAAACGGCTTAAACGTTTGACTTGGCTAACCATATCAGGAGTCGCCTCAAACAAGAATTTTCTTTGAGATTTGTAATCAGCCACACCGATGGAGACAACCTTTCGCGTTGGATCTGGATTTGAAAACAAATCTTTACAGCAGCTTTTTGTGCAGGCGATTTGCGGTGAACCCGCATCTTGAACAGTTCCAAGTATAATCAATGATACTCGATCTTTGTCATCGACTAATTTTTTAGTCTCAGGAACAGGGGCTTCAATCTTCTCAGGATTTGCGGTATTGCATGAAGAAAGTAACAAACAAAAAAGAAGGAAGTAGATAAATTTCATGTGTGAATTCTTGAGATTGGAACGTCTAATGTAAGCATTAAACTAAAAAAGCGCCTCTCGATTGAACGATAGGCGCTTTTCATATACTATTTTGAAATTCTATGATACGTTTTCAATAACCATTGCCGAAGCACCACCACCACCATTACAAATTCCAGCAGCACCGTATTTACCTCCGTTTTGTTTTAAAACGTTGATTAAAGTGACAATAATTCTCGACCCGCTGCTTCCAAGAGGATGTCCGAGAGCAACCGCACCTCCATTCACATCAACTTTCGAAGGATCAAGTCCTAGTTTCTGAGTATTCACAATTCCAACAACAGAAAATGCTTCATTTAATTCCCAGTAATCAATATCGTCAACTGATAATCCAGCTTTTGCTAATGCAACAGGAACTGCTTTTGAAGGAGCTGTTGTAAACCATTCCGGTTCGTGCGCTGCATCGCCATATCCAACGATTTTAGCGATAGGTGTTATTCCCATCTCATCCGCTTTTTCCTTACTCATCAACAATAGGGCAGAAGCACCATCATTTAAAGTTGAAGCGTTTGCTGCCGTAACAGTGCCCTCTTTTGTAAAGACTGCTCTTAATTGAGGAATCTTTTCCATTTTAACGTTCGTGTACTCTTCGTCTCTATCAACGATAATAGCATCACCTCGACGTTGAGGAACCTCTACAGGAACAATTTCATCATCAAACTTTCCAGCATCCCAAGCAGCAGAAGCTTTGTTATATGAATCTATTGCGAATTGATCTTGATCTTCTCTTGAAATATTGTTTTCAGACGCACATTTATCAGCACAAACTCCCATGTGAACAGCATTGTAGACATCCGTAAGTCCATCTTTTACCATTCCATCGATCATTGTTACATCACCTAATTTCGTTGCTGTTCTTGCATTATAGTAATGAGGTACGCTACTCATGTTTTCCATTCCACCCGCAATAACTATATCATTGTCACCACATAAAATAGATTGAGTCGCTAATGAAAGCGCCTTCATTCCTGATGCACAAACCTTATTAATTGTAGTACAAGGAACGGTGTCAGGGATTCCAGCAAAAATTGCTGCTTGACGTGCCGGTGCTTGACCTAAGTTTGCTTGAAGAACATTCCCCATAAAAACTTCGCCTACCTTATCAGCCGAGACACCTGCTTTTTCCAGAGCACCTTTTATTGCTGTTGCACCTAATCTTGTAGCGGGCACAGTTGATAATGCTCCTCCGAAACTTCCCATTGGAGTTCTAACTGCTGCTACTATATAAACTTCTTTACTCATTGTTTGGTCGTTTTTATTCCACGCGAATTTACGAAATTCTTAAGACTTAAACCAGTTGATACCGCGATCATTTCACAGCAAAGTCTAACTTTTATTGATACATAAACTATCAAAGTATTAGATCATTATTGAACTTATACCTACTTTTGCGCCACCAAACTTTTATAACATGAATAAATTAATATTACTTATCGCTTTGACGATCAGCGGTGTCACTATCACTCAAGCCCAAACGGATACAACAACTCAAAAAGCAGATACTGTCGTTAATCCATGGAAACTAACTGCATTATACGGTGCAAATGGAACTCAATCTTCGTTTGTAAATTGGAACGCCGGTGGACGAAATAATATTTCTTTGATGGGATATATTAGCGCATCAGGTAATTATCTTCAGCATCAATGGAAATGGGACAACGATCTGAGTGTTGCTTTAGGAGGCCTGCAGTATATTGGTATAGGAAATGGAGGAGAAGGACTTCAAAAAACGGATGATAGAATTGAAATCTCATCTGCGGTTGGTTATAGCTTTAATAAGAGTATTGAAAAGAAACAACTTTACTTATCTCTAATTACTGGATTTAGAACTCAATTCTTAGATGGTTTTATTTATCCAAACACTTTGGATCGTGTTTCATCATTTATGGCTCCAGGTTATTTTAACCTTGCCTTAGGATTGGATTATTCGCCAAATAAAAACTTAACATTATTTATTTCTCCTGCCGCGATGAAATGGACTGTTGTCAATGACCAAATATTAGCCGATGCGGGTTCATTTGGCGTTGATCCAGCAGCGATTGTTGATGGAGTGCTTATTCCAGGAAGCTTGTATCGATCTGAATTTGGTGCTTATTTCAAAATGAAATACAACAAAGAGATTGTCAAAAACATTGAAATGAAATCGACATTGGAATTGTTCTCTAACTATTTGGAGAATCCCGGAAATATTGATGTTAATGGAGATGTTCTTTTTACTTTTAAAGTAAACAAATGGTTCTCAGCTTCACTGAACTGGACCGTTATTTACGATCATGATATCAATATTCAATCGATCGATGGTGGATTTGGACCTAGAACGCAGTTCAAATCTGTGCTTGGTCTAGGAGTCTCTTACACAATGAAGAATTTCGTTGATCCTCCGAAGAAGAATTAATTGGACAATTTTCCATACACTATTTAACATAGTTCTGTCTTTTGATACACTTTAGATTGTTATTTTCGTAATTCAATGAAGATATTTTCAGATATATCGCTGTGGTGGTTCATTCCGTTGATTTTAGTTTCAGTAGTACTTTCTATTTGGTATTACAGAAAACAGAAACAAATGGAAGGAGCTCCAAGCTGGAAAAAAGGAATATTAATTTCCTTAAGGTCAAGTGCTCTAATTCTTTTGGGAATCCTACTTTATGGTATTCTTCTGGAGACAACTGAGTCGAAAACAGAGAAACCTGTTTTCATAACACTGGTAGATAACTCATCTTCCATGCTGAATTACAGCGATAGTAGCTCTGTGAAATCAAAAATTGATTCATTTCAAAAGGAATTGAAATCCAAATATGGAAAACGGTTTGACTTTAAGACTTATGTTGTTGACGGTGATTTAAAGGATAACGATCAATACGATTTTAGTGGCTCTGTCACCAATTTAAATCTTGGATTCAGCCATATTTACAATCAATACTTTAACCGTAATATTGGCGGAATTTGCTTTGTGAGTGATGGAAATTATAACAAAGGGAACTCTCCAAAATACGTTGCTGAAAAGATAAGCTTGACGCCAATATTCTCCGTAGGAGTAGGGGATACAATCCAAAAACGCGACCAACTCATTCGAAACGTAGCGGCAAATGACATTGCATTCTTCAAGAATCAATTCCCAATTGAAATTGATATTGAAGCAAATAAAATGGGTGCCTCATCGTGCGAATTGGAGTTGTATCAGAACGACAAGGTAATTGCATCAGAAAAACTGACGTACACAGGAAAGAATTTTGATTTTCGACACGTTACTTTTTTAGTTGAAGCAAATCAAATTGGATTTGTGAATTACACAGTTAAACTGCGCCATTTGGATGATGAGTCTTCTTATGAAAACAACGAACGAAGTGTTTACATTGAAGTAATAGATTCTAGAAGTAAGGTCTTGATCTTATCAAAAGCACCGCATCCAGATGTTCCTGCGATCAAAAGTGTCATTGAAACGGATGAGAATCTGGAAGTCGAATCAAAACTAATCTCTAAATGGGACGGAAGTTTTAAAGATGTTGAGCTTCTAATTTTGCATGGAGCGGGAATAAGTTCTGACGCTGAGTTGATCCGCCAGGCGAATGCAATTAATTTACCAATCTTCTATTTTGTGACTGCGGCATCTTCTAGAAGTAATGTCGATAAATTAAATATTGGATTGAGCATTCCGAACGATCGAAGAATGGATCAAGTACAAGGTTATTTTTCAGAAGGATTCCAGTTGTTCGAATTGTCTGAGAAAGCACAGAAACTATTGGAGAAAGCGCCTCCAATTCACGTGAAGTTTGGTGGTATCAAAATTGAAGGTGGAAGCGTATTAATCGCACAACGATTAGGTCCGGTTCAGAAGAAAGATCCAATTTTATTTTTTGGAAAAAACACAAAGTCGAAATTTGGGGTCTTTGTTGGTGAAGGCCTTTGGAAATGGAAGTTTTCTGAATTTAGAAGCGCAAAAAACAACAATGGATTCAACGAGATCATTCAAAAATCGATTCAATATTTAGTTGTCAAGAAGAATTCAGACCCGCTTCGAATTAATTTACCGAAACGGTTCAATATTAACGATGAAGTTTTGATTAATGCTGAGTTCTATAACTCGACATTAGAGCAAATTACAACTCCAGACATTAATTTTAATTTAGAAGATGAAAACGGAAGAAAGATCCCTTATGTGTTTGCGAAGAACGCCAAAGATTACCGTCTTTCACTGGGTAAACTGAAAGCAGGGAAGTACAAATGGAGCGCAGACGCAAAGTTCGATGGAAAGATATACACGAAAGAAGGAGTGTTTATTGTCGAGGATGTTTCTCTCGAGGCATTGTCAACGTCAGCGGATCATAATTTATTGAAAACGATTGCTTCAAATTCTAACGGTAAATTCTACGGAATTGGATCGATGGATCAATTGTTAACGGATATTGGAAACCGCAAAGACATCGTTAACATCTCATACGATGAAACGGATTACAGCGATTTAATTGACTGGAAATGGCTTTGCCTACTTGTTATCGTATTTCTTGCTGCAGAATGGTTTATCCGCCGTTATTCTGGGAGTTATTAATCAATACAAACTCCAGTTATATGTCTGATACTTTAGATGAAATCAATCCTGATCAAGGTGAGTTTACAAAACCTATTGTTTTTGTTCTAATTGGTATTCTGTTCTATAACGCATTTTTATAAACTGAACCAACGCTTTTGTCTGTTGAGTATTATTTCTATGATTGGGGCCTTCCAAACCATATTCATTATTGGATGATTTTCCTTTTGAAATATTTTATTTGTTTAATAATTGCCAATTTCGCTGGAAACTGGATTATCAAGAATAGGAACAAGTTAAGTTCAGTTCGTTTGCTTATTCCTTTTGTCCTTTGTTTTGAATTGGATCATTCATGATTCTTACGAATATATTTATGGACCGAAAAGTGAAGGCTTTAATCTGTTTTGGAACTTTATTAATGAATTTTACAACCATGATTGGGTGCGTAGAATTGTGAACTTTGTAATTAAGTTAACGATTGGAGTACTCGATTGGGTCAAGGCCAAAAGATGGGACAAGGAATAGACAAAAGACTTTTTGTTAACTCCCAAATTGGAAATGTTAATTTTTTTAGACTTGCATATAATATTTCATAAAACAGTGCGTTATTAATTATGAAACAACTTATTGATAGTGCCTATGTTAAAAAAATACTCTATCGCTCCTAGCACGGACGTAAAATGTGCCCCGGACAGTTTAACAATCAATGCGATACTCAATTACAGTAAATCTCTTGAAGTTAAGCAAACCAAAAGCAATAGAATTATAATCCATTTAAACTAAACAAAAAAGGCGTCTCGAATTATCGAGACGCCTTTTTTAATGCCTTTTAATTTCCTTACCAGATCTTCGAAATCTCCTCTTCAGAATTACGCATAGCATCACTTTCTTGAACACCAAAGGCTTCAAAGAATTCAGGACAATTCATCAATGGTCCGTTAACGCGATACATCCCTGGAGAATGTGAATCAGTAGCAATTCTTCTTTTCATTTCAGCATCTGTGAAATTAATCTTCCACAATTGAGCGTAAGCAATAAAGAAACGCTGAGCGGGAGAATATCCCTTTCTTTTGATTCCAGCTTTAAATTCCGCTGTTCTAGCATAAGCGTAGTAAGCCAATGTCAATCCACCAAGGTCAGCAATGTTTTCTCCCATTGTTAATTGTGGGTTTACACAATGACCTTCAATTGGGCAGAAATTCGCAAAGGTATTCCCAAGTTTCGCTGTTCTTTCCTCAAACAATGATCTATCGTTTTCTGTCCACCAATTCGTAAACGAACCATCAGCAGCGAATTTAGATCCCATATCATCAAATCCATGTGTAAACTCGTGACCGATTACCATTCCAATTCTACCATAGTTTACAGCATCTTCATAATTCGCATCGAAAAATGGAGGTTGCATAATTCCAGCGGGGAAAGCAATTTCATTAAGTAATGGATGGTAATAAGCGTTCACCATATGGGCAGGCATTCCCCATTCTTCTTTATCTACGGGCTTGCCTAATTTTGCCATGTTTCTTTCAACGCTTAAACGTTCCGCATTTGTATAGTTCACACAATAAGCAGCACTGTTAATCTTTAATGCATCGAAATTCGTCCATTTATCAGGGAAACCTAATTTTCGACCGATAGAATTTAATTTATTTAAAGCTTGCTCTTTCGTTTCAGTGGACATCCATTCAAGATTCTCGATTCTCTCGCGAAATACAATTAATAAGTTGTCAACCAATTCATTTACTGTCGTTTGAGCTTTTTCAGAATAGTATTTTTCAACGAAAGCTCTACCCAGCATTTCTCCAAATTCCATTCCAGTAATTTCATCAATCGCGCGCTCATTAGATGGCTTCATTTGTTTTTTCCCTCGAAGAGATGTGCCGTAGAAATTGAAATTTAACGCTACAAATTTATCGTCCAAATGCCCAGCATAGTGATTGATCGTTTTCCAAAGCAAATAATTCTTCCATTCATCCAAGCTAACATATTCAATCATTTTACCAATTGTTTTAACGTGCCCAATGTTAGCGACATTCATTTTCTGAAATGAAGCAATCCCAATAGAAGATAGGTAAGATTCAAAATCAAACTTCCCGAACCACGTGATAGCCTCACGGCGTTTTGAAAGGTGGTATCTATTTTCAGGAATTCTCATTTCTGAAGGAGAAAGCATCGTCATTGCCAAAGAAGTTTCAAATTCAATCACATTCATTGCAATTTTATCTGGATCATTTTTCCCAAGCATGTTCATTACAGAAGAAATGTGGCCTCGATATGTATTTCTAATTTCCTCTTTGTCGTCGTTCAAATAATACTCTCTATTTGGCAATCCTAGCCCGCCTTGCCCAAGACTTGCAATATTATTATCCACATTTTTCAAATCTTGCTCAACACCGAAGTGGAATAAAGAACCGATTCCATTCTTATGCTGTTCAACAACAATACGAATGATTTGACTTTTAGAATTGATTTTCTCAATTGCATCCAATTGATCTTGGATTGGACGAATGCCAAGTCCGTTTCTAATGTCCATGTTGTTGAATGAAGCAAAATAATCTCCTAAAATTCGAGTCTTATTGACCTCCAAAGATGCAGGGTCAGCTGATACTTCAAGAATTGCTGTCAATTTGATCATGTTCGCTTGACTTAACTCGTTGAAACTTCCCCATCTCGATTCTGATTCTGGAACAGGGTTGTTTTTTACCCAAGCACCATTCGCAAATTCAAAGAAATCATCTTGAGGCCGAACCTCTGTATTCATGTAGTCAAGATCAATAGTCGTTGAACTACTTGATTCGATTATAGGCTCATCCATCTTTTCATCGACAACTTTACATCCGATTAGGACAGAAAGTGCGGCTGTTGTTAAAAGAACTCTATTCATTTATCGTTTTTTTTAGGAGTTAGGAAGTAATTTCATTTCCACGTGCGGAATACCATCTTCGAGATATTCGTTACCCGTTGAAACGAACTCATGTTTTCCGTAATAATTTTCTAAATGTTTTTGAGCTGAAATAATGATTGGTTCACTTCCGAACTCTTTAATACAAAAGTTGATACAGTATTTAATCATCTCATGTCCAGCGCCTTGACCTCTTAATTCTTCCTCAATTACAACTCTGCCAATAGCGGTGTTGTCATAAGAAGTTCCAGGAGGTAATATTCTTGAAGTTGCTACAATTTTCCCCATTCCATTTCTGCAAATAAGGTGGTAACATTTCTTGTCTTTTCCATCCAGGTCTTGGTAGGCGCAGTTTTGTTCAACCACGAATACTTCTGATCTCAACGCAATAATGTCGTGAAATTCATTAAGCGTTAGGTCGTTATAGTGTTTAATTTGCCAGTCTAAATGCATGTTTTTAATAATTAAGTTTGAATAACTCCAACGTTGTATGGCTTTTCAGCCTTTTTATTATTTGCCATTTCAATTCCCATTGAAATTACTTTTCTTGTATCAACAGGATCAATGATTGCATCAATCCATAATCGACTCGCCGCATAATAGGGAGATGTTTGAGAATCGTACCTGTCCTTAATCGAGTTAAAGATTTCACTTTCTCTTTCTGGAGTAATTTTTTCGCCTTTCGCCTTTAACGACGCTACTTCAATTTGAAGAAGAACTTTTGCAGCGGCAGATCCACCCATAACAGCAATCTGTGCTGTTGGCCATCCAACAATTAGTCTTGGGTCATACGCTTTTCCGCACATTGCATAATTTCCAGCTCCGTATGAATTCCCAGTAACAATTGTGAATTTGGGAACGACTGAATTTGCCATTGCGCTTACCATTTTTGCCCCATCTTTAATTATTCCTCCATGTTCACTTTTCGAACCAACCATGAACCCAGTTACATCTGTTAAAAAAACAAGTGGAATATTTTTTTGATTACAATTCATTATGAATCGTGCTGATTTGTCGGCAGAATCAGAATAAATAACACCTCCGAACTGCATTTCACCTTTCGCGTTTTTTACAATTTCTCTCTGATTTGCTACAATTCCCACACTCCAACCGTCAATTCTAGCATAAGCATTTACAATCGTTTTCCCGAAGTCTGCCTTGTACTCAGTGAATTTGGAATCATCGACCAAGCACTTAATAATATCTTTAACATTATATGGTTTTGACCGATCTTCTGGTAAAATTCCGTAGAGTTTTTTAGAGTTAAATTTTGGAGCGATAGATTCTTTGCGATCAAACCCTGCATTTTCAGTATGTCCAATCTTATCCATTAAATCGCGGATTGTAGAAAGGCATTCTTGATCGCTCTCCGTTTTGTAATCACAAACTCCTGAAATTTCAGTGTGTGTTACAGAGCCGCCTAGCGTTTCATTGTCAATTGTTTCACCAATTGCCGCTTTAACCAAATAAGATCCCGCAAGGAATATAGTTCCTGTTTTATTAACGATTAGCGATTCATCAGACATAATCGGTAAGTACGCACCACCAGCGACACAACTACCCATTACTGCAGCAATCTGGACAATTCCCATTGAACTCATGACTGCATTGTTTCTGAATATTCTTCCGAAGTGTTCTTTGTCTGGGAAAATTTCATTTTGCAATGGCAAGAAAACTCCAGCTGAATCTACCAAGTAGATAATCGGAAGCTTGTTCTCCATAGCAATTTCTTGCGCTCTTAGGTTTTTCTTCCCAGTGATTGGGAACCACGCTCCGGCTTTAACTGTAGCGTCGTTTGCCACAACAATACATTGTTTACCTGAAACGTAACCAATAACAACTACAACACCGCCTGCTGGACATCCGCCGTGTTCTTTATACATGTCGTAACCGGCAATAGCGCCGATTTCAATTTGTTCTGTGTTCGGATCGAGTAGGAGGTCTATTCTTTCACGGGCTGTTAACTTGCCTTTTGCATGCAATTTCTCAACACGTTTTTTTCCTCCTCCTTCGTATATTTTCTCGAGTTCACGATTGAGTGCGGAGATTTTTAAACGCATTTTATCGTCGTTTATATTGAATTCTAAATCTTTCTTTGCTATAGCCATATTTCAAAAATGAAAAGAGCGCTAAGATAAGAAAACCGAATGAAAAAGATAGGAATCGAAAGGTCTAAGGCTAAAAAATAGTAGAAGGTATTGATTGAATTTGACAGGACGTAGTTCAACTCAGGCCACAGAAAAATAAAACTAACATTTCATTGTTGGAAAATGAAAATGGAAATATGATTCGTAAGATGTAAATTTGTAACAGTGATAGATTCATTTAAATATCAGGGAATGCGACGTCAGCTTGTGAGAGAGTTGAGCGATAGAGGTATAAAAAGCAAACAAGTATTGGATTGTTTTGAAGCCATTCCACGTCATTATTTTTTAGACAACGCGTTTGCTGAACAAGCTTATTCAAATACGGCTTTCCAAATTGGGTCGGGTCAAACGATAAGCCATCCTTATACGGTTGCCTTTCAAACGGAGTTGCTGGACATTCATAAAGGAGAGAAGATCTTAGAAATCGGAAGCGGTTCGGGTTTTCAAACATGTGTATTGTGCGAGATGGGAGCGAAGGTGTTTAGCATTGAACGCCACAAAGAGTTGCACTTAAAAGCCAAGAATATTGTACGTCACTTGAAGTACAATGCACGTTTGAGTTTTGGAGATGGGTACAAAGGTCTTCCAACGTTTGCACCTTTCGATAAAATAATCATTACATGCGGTGCACCAGATATTCCAGAAGAATTAGTCAATCAGATGAAGATTGGAGGAGTTATGATTATTCCAATTGGAGAAGGAGTGGAGCAGCAGATGAAGAAAATAGTCAAAGTTTCCGATAGTGAAATTACGATTGAAGATTTCGGTGTGTTTAAGTTTGTTCCGATGCTAGAAAATAAGGTTAAATAACACCTACAGTTTCGGGTTCGTCGTTTCATTCGATAACTTAGATGTTAAAACAAAAAAAAAGTGAAGAACCTATCAGTCTTCACTTTCTTTAATTTATATAGTTTTTGAAACTGAGGACCCTTAGAAATCATCAGGAAGGCCATCAACCTCATTGGTTGCTTTCTTTTCAAATTCAGCATCGCAAAGCAGGCAATTCTCATTTGTTAATTTATTCAGTTCTGTTTCTTGTGCATCCGTCATTTTGTTATAGTCCTCAGGGTTCGGAAACTTCGTCATCACTTGATCTAAATAACATAGTTTTCTAAATTTCACTGAGTTGGTCTTGTTTAGGATCGCGGTTTGACGTTCTTTCGTCCATCCTGAATTCATTTTAGACGCTACTTTTAATCCGCCATATAATCCGCCAATAGCAACGATGATCCAAATAACTCCACCTGCCATTCCTAATTTAAATCCTGATTTTTTTGATTGAAGTAAAAATCTAAAACCAATTATTAAGAGGCATAATCCTATAGTAACAGTTGATATAAGAATCAAGTTTTGCATGTTTTCCGAAGACAAACCTTTTGACTTTAAAGCCACATAGGTATTCCCAACTATGAGAAGGATGATTCCTTTTAACAAAAACAATAGGCTGGTGAACCTTAAATTTTGGTCATTATTTTGTTTTGCCTTTTTCTTTAATTTAAAAGCCAAAAAGATCAATGCCAGAGCCAGAAGAGTAACAATTGCGATTTTCATAATTCGTTTTTTTTTAGAAGTTATACATTGACAATATACCAATTATTGATTAGTTTTAATTTTTAGCACGATATTTGAAAACTACTTAACAAATAAAAATTAATTAACATGAAAAATTCAATACTATTAGTTGTTGCTCTCGTGATTTCGGGATCTGTATTTTCACAGACGAAAACGGTATCAGGAGCAACTTTTAAATCACAAATGGACATAAAGGGGACTAAATTGCTTTACAACGGCGCTGGTCTTAGAGAGAAATATACAATCGACCTTTATGTTGCGGCTCTTTATTTGCCAAGCCAAACAATGAACGGTGCAACTGTACTTAATAAAGATGAAAATCAAGTAATTGAAATTAAAATCGTTTCGGATAAAGTAACTAGAGAGAAATTTAATTCATCTGTAAAAGAAGGGTTTGCAAAAGCAAGTGATGGAAAAGCAAGTACATCTGACATCAGTAAATTCACTGGATTCTTCTCAGCGGAGATAAAAGATGGTGATGACATCCTAATGATTTACAAGCCTGGAAAAGGAACGGCTGTTATGATCAATGGCGCTTATAAAGGATTGGTTGAAGGACTTGAGTTTAAAAAAGCCTTGTTTTCAATCTGGTTGGGATCTACTCCGGTTGATAAAAAATTGAAGAGTAAAATGCTTGGTAAAGTATAAGTTCTAACTACTAGAATAATAGAGAAGGAGCTTATGGCTCCTTTTTTTTGCTCCAAAAACCCGAAATCGCTTGTGTAAAATAAAAAGCAAAAAAAGGGGAAATCTTTCGATTTCCCCTTTTTTAGTTTGGTACTAATCTAGTGTCCTTTTGCAGATAAATAACGCTCAGCATCTAAAGCTGCCATACAGCCTGTTCCTGCAGCAGTAACCGCTTGACGGTACGTTTTATCAGCAGCATCTCCAGCAACAAATACACCTTCAACGTTGGTAAGTGACGTGCCCGGCTTTTCGTATTTGATATATCCTGTTTCATCTAGATTCATGAAATCGCTAAATATTTTAGTATTTGGATCGTGACCAATCGCAACGAAGAATCCAGTAGCTTGGATTGAAATCGATTCTCCAGATATGTTGTTCTTAGCCATAACTCCCGTAACAACTTGTCCGTCACCCAAAACTTCTTCAGTTTCAGTATTGAATAGAATTTCAATATTCTTCGTGTTCTTAACCCTTTCTGACATGATTTTAGAAGCTCTAAATTCATCACGTCTTACTAGCATTGTAACCTTCGTGCATAGTTTCGAAAGGTAGTGTGCTTCTTCGCAAGCTGAATCTCCAGCTCCAACGATTACGGTTTCCTGTCCTCTGTAGAAGAATCCGTCACAAACAGCACAAGCTGAAACGCCTCCGCCTAACTTGAGGTATTTTTGCTCACTTTCCAATCCTAAATACCTTGCAGATGCACCTGTTGATATAATTACTGATTCGGCATGAATTTCTTTGCCGTCATCTGCCCAACATTTGTGTACGTCTCCAGAAAAGTCCACTTTAGTAATGAATCCAAATCGAATATCAGTCTCAAATCTTTTGGCTTGAGCTTCTAATTGAATCATCATTTCTGGACCTGTAACGCCATCTGGGTAACCTGGAAAGTTCTCAACTTCGTCGGTCGTTGTTAATTGACCACCTGGCTGCATTCCTTGATACATAACCGGGCTCATATCTGCACGAGCTGCATATATAGCAGCAGTATAACCCGCTGGCCCTGACCCTATAATTAGGCATTTTACTTTTTCAATTTCGCTCATATCTATAATTGTTGAGAGTTTATTTTTCTTCCAAAAACAAATGTAGCAATAAGACGGAAATTTCAATAGCTACTTACATTCTTCTTTGATTCTTTAGGATTACAATTATTTTAATGCGAATTGCTGCCAACTACTTTGTATTTCACTAAAAGAACACTAGCTTTGTAGCTGCTTTTTTGCAACATTATATATGATAGATACCGAATTATACGAGGCTAAAACCCTTTATCCATTTCAGAAGAACTCAGTAGATCAGATACTTAAAGAGTTGTCTGAGAATGGGAACGATTTTAATTTATTATTTCAACTTCCAACAGGAGGTGGGAAAACCGTAATATTTTCTGAAATCACGAAAAAGTATATTACGGATACAAATAAAAAAGTACTGATTCTTACCCACCGAATTGAACTTTCTGTGCAGACTTCCAAGCAGCTGTCCGCCATTGGTGTAAGCAATAAGGTAATCAATAGTGAAGTAAAGGAAATTGATAAGCCGGATGAATTCCATTGCTTCATTGCCATGGTTGAAACATTAAACAATCGGTTGAATGACGATGCTAACTTTATCGCTAACGTTGGTTTGGTTATCGTCGATGAGGCGCATTACAATAGTTTTAGAAAGATTTTTCAGTTTTACGGAAATGCGAATATCCTGGGAGTTACAGCTACACCTTTAAGTAGTAATAAGGCGCTTCCGTTGAATGATAATTACAATAAGCTGTTTGTTGGAGAGAGTATCTCTTCTTTAATTGAGGGTGGTTATCTTTCTGATGCAGAGTCGTATACTTACGATGTGAATCTTCACGGATTGAAAATTGGATCGAATGGTGATTTCACTGTTAACAGCTCTGATGTTGTTTATGGGAATTACTTTATGCAAGAGAAATTACTTTTTGCTTATGAAGAAGTTGCGATTGGGAACAAGACTTTGATTTTTAATTCTGGTATTGATACTTCGATGAGGGTCGAAGAAACGTTTAAGAAAAGAGGGTATCCCATTCGTCATCTGGATTCAACATTCAGTGATAAGGATAGAAAAGATGTTTTAAGTTGGTTTAAAACGACGCCAGATGCGATTCTTACATCTGTTGGGATTTTGACGACTGGGTTCGATGAGCCAACTGTTGAGACGATTATATTAAATAGAGCCACACGATCATTAACACTTTACCATCAGATGATCGGCAGGGGATCAAGACGTTTGCCAAATAAAGACAAATTCAAGCTTATCGATCTTGGAAACAACGTTAGAAGGTTTGGTGTTTGGCAAGATTATTTGAACTGGCAAGACGCATTCCGTTTTCCAGACCGATTTTTAGAGTCTCGTTTAAGTGAAGCTGAGGATTTAGAATTTGAAGTGGAATTTGAATTCAATAAAATTGCACAAGACGCTTTAGACGTTGATGTCCTTGATACATTTAACATTAAGGAGGTCTATTATGAGTGCATTGATGGTGGTCTTAAAGGAAAAGTCGCTGTGGAGCAATCGTTGGAAAATCACTACTCGGTGATTCATAAGGGAGCTGAAGACTATTTCCATGGTTTGGAGTTAATGGAAATGCTTGGAGATCATATTGAACATCGCCTTAAATTGTATACGAAGTGTATTACGAAGAGTACTCCTAATTACTACAAGTACATTTATGAAACGTATGTGCGTCAATTGCGTCAGAAGCTTAGAGCGAATTTAGAGGACGAGTAGACCGCATTTCTTTTTTCGGTAAACGGGTTCGCAATCAAAAACCTCTCCGTTGAGAAGAGGGGGAAGCGCTTTTTCAATCTGTGTAGTTTATGTTTTTTTGCGGTAAACGGGTTCGCTTACCTGTGAGTTCGCCCAAAATGCTTTAGCATTTTTATGGAATTTGAACAATTCAAACATCCTGTTGTCTAAAGCAGCGAACTTAAACAACGACGGCATGAAAAATCTACATATTGATTCCCCTTGTACAGAGAACTGGAGTGAAATGACATCAACCGAACGCGGTGCCCATTGTAAGAAATGCGCCACAGAGGTTTTCGACTTTACAAATAAGAGCAATCCTGAAATCCGATTCATTCTTCTTGATAAATCAGGTCAGAGCTTATGTGGACGTTATACAACGGACCAGTACGAAAGCTTAAATACCGATTACGATGCATGGAAGTTTAACTCAAAACGTTCAATGCAACGTGCAATGGTTTTCTCGTTAGTTGTCGTTTTCGGACTTACATTGTTCAGTTGCACGGATAAGCAGGAAGCTAAGTCTTTTACACAACTTCAAAATTCAATTGTGGAAATGTCATCTGAAGATCCTGTGGAGGAATTGATTTCAGAAGTGCAGGCAGAGCAGTTCTTACCTGTCAGGGCTAAGACAGAGAGTTCGGTGAAGTTTGTTGAAAATACTATTGAAACTGTTTTAGAGATAGAGGATAGGGAATTGAATTTGCAGGAAGTTGTATGCTCAGGCCGTGATCAACTCCGAGAGGTTACTGACAGAATTTCATATACAATGGGAATGTCAATTCTTTCTGGTTCCTACGAAGAGTATTTAAAAGTCCCGGTAGCATTGGAAAATGAAGAATTAATTCAGAAAATTGAATTGGATCGAAATGGAGTGGAGTATCCTAAAGAATTTTCTTCAAAAGTATATCCAAATCCTGCTCGAATAGCAACGTCATTGGAGATTGCGTCTCCTTTAAAACAAGAGCAAGTTGTTATTCGACTTTATGATATGACAGGAAAGCAGTTGCGCGGCATTCATGGAGGTGAAATGGAAAGAGGAACATTTACGTATCCCTTAGATTTAAATGATTTGCAACCTGGAATGTATTTGATTATTATTCATTCAGCAGGATTTAAAGAAACGGTTCGGGTTAGTAAGTCCTAATAGTTTAAAGTGATAGTCGTTGTGTCAAAAGCATTTGTTGTTGCGCTTTTGTTGCTTACACCCGGCGTGCCAATTATCCAATAGTTGTATGAGTATATTGTATTTCCATCATTTGGACAAATGATCTCAAGATCTTGTGCTCCGTATAAAGTTTGCTCTTCGATTGGGCAGCATGTTGCGCAACCTTGCTTTCCAAGCTGCTTAACGTAGTGTATTTCAGCGATTGGATCCGTTGTCATGAATCTTAGTCTTGCCCAAGACATGGCAGTCGTACTGTAATCTTTAACGTTGTCTTCTTCAAGAGTTAAATCAGAAAAAGGGATAATTTTGTCTTGATCGAAGTAATTTTCTTTACGAATACTTAAGGTATAGGACTCTACAGTATTTCTGGGAAATGTGAAAGAATAGCTTCCGTCTGCACCAATCGTAGATTCGCCAATAAGTGAAGTGCTTAAGGTGCCAGCCTCTATTTCGTAGAGCTGAACTGTCCCGCCTTCAAGAGCAGTTCCTAATGTGTTGTCTGAAACCGTTCCTTTTAAGGTGAAATCCGCCTTTCCTTTATTACAGGCCGTAATGCTGGCAAGTCCGAGAATTAGAAAAAGTGTTGAAAGCTTCATAGTAATTGTGTTCTTTTTTGATACCTAAAAGTACAATTTATAGTTGAAAGTTAGAAATCAGTATGGAATTGTTAATCTGTTTAATACTAATCTTTTAACAAAAATTGTCATAATCGAAATGTATTTATATATTTAGCACTTAACTTAAAAACTATTATTATGTCAGATGTATTAGACGACAATGAGTCAGCTGGTAAAAGACCAGTATTTTTAACCGTAGTATGTATCTTATCTTTTGTTGGAATCGGTTTAGCGATTATTGGCTACATTACAGCAATATCTTTATTGGGGATGGCAGAATCTGCAATGTCAGAAGTAAGTTCAGCAGTCGAGGAGGCCGGAGGATCTTCTAGCCAAGCTTCGACAGGATTGATTTGGGCTTATATTCTTATTGGTTTTGCCACAGCATTGATTTCTCTTTTCGGAGTTGTTAAAATGTGGAAGCTTCAAAAATCCGGATTTATGATGTATACAGGCGCTGCTGTCGTAGGGCTTATTATGGGTATCGTTTACTCTGGAGTGTCTGCGTCAATTATGGGAATCGTTTTCACTGTAGCGTTTATCGCAATGTATGCTGCTAACCTTAAGCATATGAAATAATATTAAATTATTAACTAAAGCACAGTACTATCTTTAGTACTGTGCTTTTTTATTTAACAAATAAAAGAAATAAAATGAGTGATTCTTTAGATTCTGGACTTGCATCAAGTGATTCTATTAAGCTTAATGCAGCTTCTAAATCTTTTTTGCTAGAAAGCCAAAATGGGTGAGATTTTTAGTAGTAGCAGGCTTTGTAATGATTGGTTTAATGATATTGGTTATGATAATCGGAGCTTCATTCGCTAGCGGTGCCGGATTAGCAATGGGGCCTGTTTTATTTATGGTTGTAATAGTGGCTACAATTTATTTTTTTCCGGCTTGCTTCCTGTTTTTATTCGCAACGAATGTGACAGAGGGGCTTGTTGCTGAAGATGTAGAAAAGGTAACTCTTGGTTTTCAAAATTTAAAAAGAATGTTTTTGTACATCGGAGTTCTAACAATTATTCTTCTTAGTATGTACTTACTCATATTCCTTGTTGGTGGGGCTGCAGGTATGTTGACAGGGTTTAGATAAAGGCCAAGTTAAAATGCAGTAAAATTCATATTGGATTTTATTTTTGGATTCACTCTTTTCCCATTTGGATTAGTTCATTGAAGGTTTAATAAAATAAGCAGCAATCAATTACTGAGCGCAAAAAAGTAAATACCTTAAGTATTTATATATTATATTTAAAGCCCTTTGCAACAGTGAAGGTTTTTTTTACTCATTTAAAATTAAATTGATTATGTCATCAGTTAACATGGAAGGAATACTGGGTGTTATGTTAATAGCGCTTCTTATTGGTATTGCGATATTGGTCGCTTATTTATTGACTTTGCAAAATGTTCTTAAAGAAATCGGCCCAGCGAATAGAGCAGTGCAACCTAATAATGTTTGGTTAATGTTAATCCCTCTTTTTAGTACAATTTATGCCTTTATTTTATATCAACAAATTTCTGAGTCCTTGAAAAGAGAATATGAAGAACGTGATATAATAGGTGGAGGCGACTATGGCAAAGGATTAGGAATGGCCTCTGCTGTGATTGGCGTTGTTACTTTACTTAATAACATTGTCGATCTTGGCGCAATTGGCGGTCTTGTTGGCTTGGCAGGATTGGTTATTTTGATCGTGTTTTGGGTGAAAATGTCAGAATTTAAAAAACGACTGCAAAAAACACCTAATTCTGGAGGGATAAGCTCGAACCCAGATATTCTTGATTAATTTAAAATTGGAAAAAATGGATATGGATAAAGATATATTGGATGATGAAGAAGGAACGATTAAAAAGCGCTCGCAGTTTTTAAATGTCTTATGTATTCTAACCTTTGTTGGTTCAGGTCTTGGTGTTCTCGGGGCTATTTGGGGGTTGGTGCCTTCAACTGTTGAGACTGGTCTTCAGTCAATGAGAGAGCTTCAAGAAACTCAAAATCAAATATTTGATATTGGCGATTTTAACGAAGTTGAGTATGTTAAATGGTCGTTCTATTCGAATATCGCTGGAATTGCCACTTCATTGATTTGCTTGACCGGTGCGCTATTAATGTTTCGATTGAAAAGAAATGGATACTTTGTTTATATAGCCGGTTGGATTGCACAAATTGTTATTACATCAATGGCTATGCCTCATTTACTTACAGGTGATTTGGCAGGAGCAGGTGTTATTTCAATTGTGTTTAACATATTGATAATGATAGCCTTCTTTGTAATGTATGGCCTGAACTTGAAGCACATGAAGTAATTTCCATTTTATGAATGAAGAATTCGATGAAATTGATGCAACTGTAGATAGTTCCGTTGATTTCGTTTATACGGGGCAGGCTCCAGTTGCTTTATTGATTCTTTGTGTGTCTACTTTTTTTGGAGCAGCGTTTATTCTAATCAAAAATGCTTACTTAATTAGGGAAATGAGTGCCGTTAATGATGCGATAGATTATTTCAACGGTGTAATGAATGCTTACCTAATCCCTAACCATCCATTGGGATTTCATTGGCCATATTTAATTGAGATTGTAGCTTCGCTAACCGCTGCTTTCGGGGCTGCTCGCTTATTAAAAATTAAGAAAATTGGCTATACTATTTACGTGATCGGAACAGTAACTTATTGCACTAATTTTTTAGTGGTGGTATTAATCATTTATTATTTGACGGGGATTATGCCATTATTTTATGCGTTTATCTACATTGCTGTTCCAATTGCTTTTCTAATTATGTACTCTACATTTAAAAGATATTTGCATTAGTACCAATATCTTTCTGAAAAATCCCCACTCTGTTTATTCATTTATTAACTTTGGGTAAACTCATTTTACAATAACTATATGTCAGACGACAAGAAGATAATATTTTCGATGGTTGGTGTTTCAAAAGATACACCAGCAGGAAAGCAAATAATTAAGAACATTCACCTTTCATTTTACTATGGAGCCAAAATCGGTATTATAGGACTGAATGGATCGGGAAAGTCCACAGTAATGAAAATTATTGCTGGTTTAGACACGACATATAGAGGTGATGTCGTTTTCTCTGATGGCTATACCGTTGGTTATTTGGCGCAGGAGCCTGATTTGGACGAAACGAAGACCGTTAAAGAAATCGTTTTGGAAGGCGCGCAGGAAACTGTTGATGCTTTGAAAGAATTTGAGGACATCAACAATTCTTTCATGGATGAAGCGATATTGAATGATCCAGAGAAAATGGATAAGGTAATTGCCCGTCAAGGTGAAGTTCAAGATATCTTGGATTCATTGGATGCGTGGGAATTGGATACTAAATTGGATCGTGCAATGGATGCATTACGCTGTCCTCCAAACGATCAACTTATTGGAACACTTTCTGGAGGTGAAAGAAGAAGGGTAGCGCTTTGTCGTTTACTACTTCAAAATCCGGATGTTTTATTGTTGGATGAACCTACCAATCACTTGGATGCTGAATCTATTGAGTGGTTAGAGCAACATTTACAACAATACAAAGGAACTGTTATAGCAGTAACGCACGATAGATATTTCTTAGATAACGCTGCTTCGTGGATTCTTGAACTGGATCATGGACAAGGTATTCCATGGAAAGGGAATTATTCTTCTTGGTTGGAGCAAAAAGGAGCGCGTCTAAAGAAAGAGGAAAAAACAGAATCGAAACGTCAAAAAGTATTAGCAAGAGAGCTGGAATGGGTGAAGATGAATCCAAAAGGACGTCATGCTAAGAATAAGGCTCGTATTGCGAACTACGACAAGATGATGGCTGAAGATATTAACGAAAAGGATGCAATATTAGAAATCCCGATTCCAAACGGACCACGTCTAGGGAATAACGTTATTGATGCCGTTCAGGTTTCTAAAGGATTTGATGAAAAGCTTTTATATAGTGATCTTAATTTTAAACTTCCTCCTGCAGGAATTGTTGGTATTATTGGGCCGAATGGTGCTGGTAAAACAACGATCTTTAAAATGATCATGGATGAATTAAAGCCTGATTCTGGTGAATTTGAAGTTGGTGAAACAGTGAAGCTTGGATATGTTGATCAAGCCCATGAAGACATTCATCCAGACAAGACAGTTTTTGAAGTTGTTTCGAATGGATTGGAATACGTTGAAATTGGAGAGCAGAAAATAAATTCAAGAGCCTATTTATCTAAATTTAATTTTGGAGGATCTGATCAAAACAAGAAGGTAGGTGTTCTTTCTGGTGGTGAGAGAAATCGACTGCATTTAGCGATGACAATGAAAACAGAGGCGAATGTTCTTCTGCTTGATGAGCCAACCAATGATATTGATGTAAACACACTTCGAGCTTTGGAAGAAGGGATTCAAAACTTTGCAGGATGTGCAGTGGTTATTTCTCACGATAGATGGTTCTTGGATAGAATTTGCACGCATATTCTAGCATTCGAGGGGAATTCAGAGATTTATTGGTTCGAAGGTTCATACACTGAATACGAAGAGAACAGAAAGAAACGATTGGGGGACAATGCTCCAAAACGAATTAGATACAAGAAATTGGTTAAGTAAATGGAAGAATCAAATGACCCTTTGCATGGGAAATCTTTAGAGTTTATTGTAAAGCAATGCGTTGATAGGTTGGGATGGGAACAAATGTCCTATCATGTTAATGTCAATTGTTTTAAGAGTGATCCCAGTGTGAAAAGTAGTTTGAAATTTTTACGCAGAACGCCTTGGGCCAGAGCGAAGGTGGAGAAGATGTACATTGAACGTGTACTTCAATTTGACAAATAAGATTAAGATTTATGAGTGTTAGAGATTTAGAGCCTAAAGCAATGTGGAATCATTTTGCTGATTTAAACGCGGTGCCTAGAGCTTCCAAAAAGGAAGAAGAAGTGATTCAATTCATGATGGACTTTGGGAAGAAGTTGGGTTTAGAAACAATTAAGGATGCCGTTGGGAATGTGGTGATAAAAAAACCTGCAAGCCCAGGAATGGAAGATCGCAAGACGATAATTATGCAGTCGCACTTGGACATGGTGCACCAAAAGAATTCAGATACTGACTTCGATTTTGCTACGCAAGGAATTGATATGCGCGTAATTGGTGACTGGGTTGATGCAAACGGTACAACTTTAGGTGCTGATAATGGAATTGGTGTAGCCTCAATAATGACTGTTCTTTCTTCGGATACAATTGTTCACCCTGCTGTTGAGGCAATGTTTACAATCGATGAAGAAACAGGAATGACAGGAGCAATCCATCTTGATCCTTCAAATTTTTCTGGAGAGATTTTATTGAACCTCGATACTGAGGATGATGATGAGATTTCTATTGGATGTGCAGGAGGGATTGATACGAACACAACGTATACATGCAAAACAGAAGAGCTTAAGTCTGATTCTGAGGTTCTTTCTATTACTATTAAAGGGCTTGTTGGTGGTCATTCAGGAATGGATATCGACAAGGAGAGAGGGAATGCGAATAAATTCATGAATCGTGTTTTGTACCATCTTCATTCAATGGTGGAATATCAATTGATTTCAATTGATGGCGGAAGCCTGAGAAATGCGATTCCTAGAGAGTCCACTTGTGTTTTAGGTGTTACTAATGAAAATGCAGAAGTTCTTAAAGCTGAATTTGAGAAAATTGCCGGGGTTATAGTTACTGAGTTCAAAACAATCGAGGAAAATGTAGAGTTTTCAATTCAAACTACTACAACTGATTCTAAGCCAATTTCGAATGACGACAAAGTAAAGATTCTTCATGCGCTATATGCTGTTCATAATGGTGTGTATAGAATGAGTCCAGATATCCAAGGTCTTGTTGAAGCTTCTTCAAGCTTGGCTCGGATTATTGTTAAAGATGGTGAGTTTATTACCCAGTCACTTCAGCGAAGTAGCGTTGAGAGTACTAAGGATGATTTGGCCAATACAATTCGTGGTTCATTTGAATTAATGGGGTGCGCAGTTGTTCAATCAGGAGATTACCCTGGATGGCAGCCGAACAAGGATTCAGCTATTCTTGTCATTATGTCGAAATTGTACAGAGATTCATTTGATGAAGAGCCAAAGATTAAAGCCTGTCACGCAGGATTGGAATGTGGTATTTTACTAAAGCACCTTCCAGAGGTTGATATGATTTCATTTGGACCAAATATTCGAGCAGCTCATTCTCCAGACGAAAAATGTCAAATTTCTTCAGTGCAAAAATACTGGGGGTATTTAATCGATACGCTGCAATTGATTCCAACGAAGTAGGAGAGAGGTAGTCATATGAATCCAAATCCACAACATGAATTGATAGAACTTGCCAATGCTAAAATGCATTATGGAAAGTACGAAGGTAAGTATTTGGTTCATTTACCTGAGCCTTATTTGATCTGGTATAAAAACAAAGGCTTTCCAAATGGCAAGCACGGGAGGCAATTGGAGCTCATGTTAGAGATCAAAACCAATGGATTAGAAGACTTAATCTATCCTTTGATCAAAAAATAATAAAAATATTTCACAAAAGTTAATTATCATCTAACGCTATCGAAATCAATTCGATAGCGTTTTTTAGTTCAATTAATGATTTAATCAATTTGTTTACAAAAAAATATTTATTTAAAGTTTTTCGTAACAATATTAAAAGTAGTGCCGTAAATGTGTTCTGTATTACAACTTTGATAACGACAATAACTTAAAAATATAGATATGATTAACAATACGATTAAGAACGCACAATTCAAATTATCACAACATAAAGTACAAGGAGTTAACAGTACTTTATCTGTTTTCGAAGTAGCCAAGCTAATGGATACTGTGAAAGTAGGTGAGTCTCTGAAAGAAAGTCAACAGTCTAATGTATTCTTTTCGTTGAATTAAAATATTATCAATTTATATAAAGCCACTTCGACATGATCGGGGTGGCTTTTTTTGTAAACATTTGTTACATTTGTACAGAATCAATAAGTTTACAAATGTTAATCCAAGATAGAATCCTCGTAATCCTTAAGGCAAATAATTTATCAGCTTCCGAATTTGCTAGTAAAATTGGAATTAACCGATCGAATTTAAGCCATGTTCTTAGTGGAAGGAATAAGCCAAGTTTGGATTTCTTAACGAAAATCATAACATCATATCCCAATATTAATGCATCATGGCTGATAACAGGCGAAACGAGAGAAGGTGACTTTGCTCCGTCAGAAGAGGTTAAGCCAGCGAACCCCACAAGCACACTTGAAGAAAATACTTCCGTAAAGACTATTCCTGAGGGAGTTGAGAAAATCGTTGTTTTCTATACTAATGGCACTTTTAAAGAGTATGGCCCGGGGTGATTATGAATTAGTTAATTATAAATTATGAATTGGAGTTCGGTTTTCATTCAATCCAATAATTCCTAATTCCTAATTCCTAATTCCTAATTCCTAACTTCTAATTTTAGTTCTAGTGCATAATCGCGCCAGAAGCGATCAATTCATCCTCGATATAGAAAGCAGCAAACTGCCCTGGTGTAATGCCTCGTTGCCTTTCCTTGAACAACACGTACACATCGCCGTCTATAACGTAGATCGTGCATTTCTGAAACTTTTGACGGTATCTGATACGGATATCCGTAGACAAGCCGTTTAAAGCGTTTATGTCGTATCGACTGCTAACGAAGTGCATTTCCTCCTTGTTGACCTTTAGCGCCCATCTATTGAGTCCAGGATGCGAGTCGTTCTGTCCTGAGTAAACCGTATTTGTGATCACATCCGTTTCAATAACGAAAGAAGGATTCGGTCGTCCGCCAATGTGCAAGCCTTTTCGCTGTCCAATAGTGTAGTAGTGTGCTCCTTGGTGTGTTGTAACAACTTCTCCTTGGTTCGGTTCGTATATAAATGGTTGAGCGAGTTCTAAAACGTTTTCCGGTGCTACGGCAATCTCATTGTAATCAACGAACGCTTTCAAGTTGTCCGGGATCTCAACGATGTCTCCTTGAATAGGGGATAGCTTTTGTTGTAGGAAGGTTGGAAGGCTTATTTTTCCTACAAAGCAAAGGCCTTGTGAATCTTTCTTTTCAGCGGTGTGTAGTCCTGATTCTTGAGCGATTCTTCTAACTTCAGGCTTAAGAAGTTCACCGATTGGAAACAGCGCTTTTGCAAGTTGTTCTTGATTCAGTTGGCACAAGAAGTAGGACTGGTCTTTGTTCGGGTCCTTTCCTGTGACAAGTCCGAAGCTTCCGTCTTCATGTTCAATCTTTCTGCAGTAATGACCTGTGGCAACGAAGTCTGCACCAAGTTCCATTGCGGCTTTAAGGAAAACATCGAATTTGATTTCTCTATTGCACAATACATCAGGGTTGGGCGTTCTACCTGACTTGTATTCATCAAACATGTAATCTACAATCCGTGTTTTGTACTCTTCGCTTAAGTCGATTACTTGAAAGGGAATGTCTAGCGCCTGCGCTACAAGTAAAGCGTCGTTGGAGTCATCGATCCATGGGCAGTCGTCCGAAAGTGTTACGCTCTCGTCGTGCCAATTCTTCATAAACATCCCAATTACCTCATAGCCTTGCTCTTTTAGAAGGTATGCGGTCACACTGGAATCAACTCCTCCTGATAGGCCAACAACAACTCGTTTCATGGGTGTGAAATTACGACTAAGTTTGAATGAAAACAACATTTTACAAATGTAACATTTTAAAGTTTACACTTGTTACATTTGTAAACTTCAATTATTAACATTTGTTTGTCGTTTTAAACATATAAACGCGGTACTATTTTTGTAATTTCGTTCGTATCAAAACAATCCTACATACCGCCCTGTTTTCTTTGTTGTCAATTTCGGCGTTTGGTCAAAATTGCGATAAGGTTCTTTTCACTGGAAGTGTTCACGACACGCTTCGTCCACAAGCATTTTACAATTTAATGGTTGTGAACAGATCTACAGGTCAAGGCGTTTTTGGGCAACCAAGTGGTTCTTTTAGCGTTTACGCAAATGATGGTGACACGATCGGTTTGTCCGTTCGAGGCTATACAACTATCAATACGATTGTAGTAGCCGATTCGAATTGCCAAAGCCAACAACTGTTCTTCGTCGAAGGAAAAGTACAAGACGTTGAAGCGGTTACCGTGTATCCATTGAAGACTTTAGAGCAAATAAAGGAAGAACGTGCTTCGTTAGTGATGCGAGAAACGAGAATGGTGACTGGAATCGAAGTAATGCAAAGTCCGATAACGGCATTGTATCAAGCGTTTTCGAAAAAGGAAAGAACAAAACGTTGGATTGCGGAACAAGAATACAAAGACGATCAAGTTCGAATTCTTAAGGAATTGCTGAGAACGTATGTGGCCTTTGAAGTAATTGATTTATCTGATGAAGAATTTGAAAGCTTTATCTCATTCCTAAATGTAGACGAGGATTTCTTGAAAACGGCTTCAGAACTGGATTTGATTACTTTTATTCAGGACAAGTACCTGCACTACCGCAGCATGGATAAGTAATCCTGCTTAAATCCTCTTTAATCTAGATTTCTATAGAAGTGCCTATTTTTGATGCGCTTCCGACAATTCCTTGATAATTACTGCATCAGTTACGATATACGCCTTAAATTTCTGCTTTGGAGTTGATTTAACGAATGAAAAGGGATGGCTGTCATCAATTCCAGTAAACACATCGATGTGGTTGGTTTTAATCGCTCCTCCGGTATCTCCAGCAAAGAAATACCCGTCGTGGAGAAAGATTGTTCCGTCTTTGTTTAAAACCTCCGTTCCAACAGCGTCTGGAATGAATACAACGCTCCCGTAAGCAGTATGGTTCTTGTCCACAGCGATTGTTCGGTATGGAATGAGTTTGAAGCCTTTCACACCTTCTCCAAAGCCAGAAGAGACTTTCCAACGAACGCTTCCCCAGGATTCAACGTTTAAGGTGCTGTTCTTAAATTTCTCACATTCTTGACAGTTGATCAAGGCGGTGTTGGCTCTTGAGGCGTAATTCAATACAACTCTGTCCTGTATTTCACTCTCAATGAAAACGGTTCCTTCCAGACAGGAGGTACAGAAATCGCACGTATCGCTAAAATAGCCGAGCGTGTCGTCAAATTCACTGAGGTATGGAATTGAACCTTCAGAACTGGTGACGTGCGCGTAGTATTCAGTTGCCCACAAAGACTTCGCTTCTAATTCATCCAGTTGGTTGGGAATGTCATAGTTGAAGCTGTCCGTCTGAGCAATTGAAATCGATGTTTTCGATACTTCAAATCTTTCCATTGAGGCGAATGGAATAACGACTGTAGTTGCTTGGTTTAATTTTGAATCACTGTTGTAATAGTTAAGTGTCAGGCTTGATTCGCTGTACGTAAATGTCGTTCTAAAAAACGTGTTCTTGTCCTGAGGGATTGCCTTAGATGCACCGTTGGAGTATTTACGTTTGTTATTCAAATAGATTTTCTGAATGCCGTCATTGGCGATTGAACCCATCGCCATCTGAACGTCTGAAGCACTCATTTGAGCAAAAGAACTTGATCCGATGATTAGGAATGCGGCTAGGATTAGGTTTTTCATAGGGGGATTGAATTACTGTTGGTGGTGTTGAAGTTAATGAATTTAATTTTTTGGGGTTAGGAGGAAAGTTTGTACTTGCTGTTTATAGGTGACAGTTTCAAATCTACAATCAATTCGCTTACCTCTAAATGGATTCATTATTTACCGTTCTACGACAAAAAAAAAGCGGCACCCAAAAGATACCGCTTCAATTTAAATTTTTTTAAGTTTTAATTCCCCAACTCCTTAACGCGCTTATCACGTTGCATTGGGTTCTCATTCTTTTGTTTTTTCTTGAACAATTCATAACGTGTCGGAGCTCTTTCCTCCGGCCATGAGTTATTGTTTAGATCGGTATCTGCAGTTTCCAAGAACGGATCCAAGCGAATTGCTGAAACCTCCTTATCAAACATAAACACCTTAGAAACTTCCAATTCGCTTCTTCTCCAAATTTCTGCGGGGATGCGAACCACTTCAGTTGTGTTGTCTTCAAATGTGAAACGAATAATCAAAGGCATTGGAATTCCGCCCTTGTTCGTGAATTTCAATTCGTAGAACTGCTTTCCTGAATTCAATAGCGCCAATTCCTCTTCTGTAAGGTCCTCTTTGAACTTCTCGTAATCCTGAAGGTGAAGTGCATCTACCTTATAAATGTCACGTTTACCGTAGAAATCATCAATATTGTCATCCGTTTCATTCAAAGGATCTTCAACCATTGTTAAGTTACGTGTATCACCAATGAATTTATCTGCTTTACCGTCTTGTTCCTTTTTGAAGGCCATTTCAACATCCGGGTTCATGGTGTTCAATTCATACCAGCTCACATCGTCGAGGCTAATATCAACGAAATCTGTTGTAAAGAACCACGCTCTCCAGAACCAATCCAAATCGACAGCAGACGCATCTTCCATTGATCTAAAGAAATCCGCAGGAGAAGGATGTTTGAATTTCCAACGCTCACAATAAATTTTGAATGAATAATCGAAAAGTTCGCGGCCCATGACCGTTTCTCGCAAAATATTCAGTGCAGTTGCCGGCTTTCCGTAAGCGTTGTTTCCAAATTGCCAAATCGACTCAGAGTTCGTCATAATAGGGGAAATGAAGTTCTGATCTCCTCGCATATAATCAGCGATTAAATAAGCAGGACCTCTTCTTGAAGGATATTCTCTTTCCCATTCTTGTTCTGTCAAATACTGTACGAATGTGTTCAATCCTTCGTCCATCCAAGTCCATTGGCGCTCATCAGAATTGATAATCATCGGGAAGAAGTTGTGACCGACCTCATGAATAATAACACCCCACATTCCGTATTTAGTTCGTTCAGAGTACGTTCCGTCTTCTTCTGGACGACCACCATTAAAACAGATCATTGGGTATTCCATTCCGATCCATTTAGAGTGAACTGAAATTGCTACTGGATATGGATAATCAACTGTGAATTTTGAATACGTCTTAATTGTATGTGCAACCAATTTCGTTGAATAACGCTCCCAAAGTGGATTTCCTTCTTTCGGATAGTAAGACATTGCCATGATGTTTTTTCCACCAACTTGAACGCCTTGTGCATCCCACATAAATTTCCGAGACGATGCAAATGCGAAGTCACGAACATTCATCGCTTTAAAGATCCACGTTTTTTCACCTGTCTTCTTTTCTTTTTCCGCTGCTTCCGCTTCTGCTTGTGTTACGATTAGTACTGGAGTATCAGATTTAGCTGCTTCCTTAAAGCGCGAACGCTGCTCACTTGTAAGGACGCTGCTTTCGTTTTGTAATTCACCTGTCGATCCTACAATATGATCCGAAGGAACTGTAATGGCAACTTCGTAATCTCCAAAAGGCAATGTAAATTCTCCTCTACCAAGGAATTGTTTGTTTTGCCAACCTTCAACGTCGTTGTAAACACACATTCTTGGGAACCATTGTGCGATTGTATATAAGTAGTTGTCATTTTCTTCGAAGTGTTCAAACCCAGAACGACCTCCAATCTTCATTCTATCGTTGATGTTGTACCACCATTTGATTCTAAAAGAAATGATAGATCCAGCTGAAAGTGGTTTGTCCAAATCAATACGAAGCATTGTTTTGTTGATTGCAAATTTCATGTCACGACCAGAAGGTGTTGTTACTTCTTCGATTTTAAATCCTCCATCGAATTCAAATAACTTCTTCGAAATATCTTGAATCGATCTAAAATCTTCCATCTTTTCGATTGTAATCAACTTAGAGTCAGAATCTAAAGACCTAACATTTTGATCCAATTGAATCCACAGGTATTCGAGGTTGTCAGGGGAATTATTTGTGTAGGTAATCGTTTCCTCTCCTGTAATCTTTTGGTTTTTATCATCAAGGGTTACTTCAATATCGTAATCTGCTTTTTGCTGATAGTAATTGTGACCCGGTGCTCCGGCTGCATTACGGTACTCATTCGGAGTAGGCAATTCTTCACCTAACTGAGCGAATTTGTTTTGCTGACCAAACGATAAGGCTGGGGCCAACAAGGCAAGTATTAGAACTTTTTTCATTCTTGGAGATTTACTATTTGTATGGTTTGTTTTCGTTTTCCTCGCGTAAATGCAAGGGTGTAGGTTTGCTCTAGATAATAAAGAGTGATTTTATTCTGCTGTTCTTGGTAATTGTCCATTAAGATGTCAAATTCAACATCAATAATGCCGTCGATTGCAATTTCGGATGATTCTAGATAGAAATTAATCTTACCGTTCAATTCGGTATCGTGACCTATCATCTTGAAATCACATTTTGAGCCGTTGCTGTTGATCTTGAAACTCGCGTTGATGTAGTCTTCTACAATGATCGTTTGTACTGAATCTAAAGCTTCTAGATCACCTGCGGGTGTTCCGTTTTTAGTCAGTGCCAATTCGAGATCATGCGCCGTAAGAGTAAGAGTAGCCTCAAATCGTTGTGAAAAGAAGTCATACTCCACTTCGGCAAAGCCAAAATAATATTGATGCGCAAACGTAGTTGAGTGCACAACAAGGATAGAGACAATTAATAAAAGGTTTTTCAAAATATTTGTTAATTGATCCGCCAAAATAAGCATTAATCAACGAAATATTGTAACCGTTTGTCCATATCCTTGTGTAAATTCGCCGAACGAACATTTATACACGATTAAAATGAAAATTGGTATTGTAGGCTGCGGTAATTTGGGACTTTCTATTTTAAATGGAATCACCAATGAAAACCCTTATGCTCAGGTTTATGCTTCAAGAAGAAACATTGAATCCATTCAATCACTCACAAGTGACACTGTTAAAATTACAACTGATAATTCTGAATTAATAAAGAATTCAAACATTATTATCCTTGCTTTGAAGCCCTATAACATCTTGCCCTTCATCAAAGAACACAACGAACTATTTAAGTCTTCTCAACACACGATCGTCTCCGTTGCCACTGGAATTGAAATAGAGGAGATCAAAAATGAAATGACCGAAAATGTTGGCGTTTATAGAGCGATGCCGAATACAGCGACGTCTGTGAATGAATCCATGACTGCGATTTCCGGTTCTGAAGATATTTTAAATCGAAGTGTGGAAGTAAATTCAATTTTCGAAATGCTAGGAGAAGTTGTCGTGATTGATGAAAGCTTAATGGATGCTGCAACGATTCTTGGAGCATGCGGTGTTGCGTATGTTCTACGTTTCATGCGCGCAATGATCCAAGGTGGAATCCAAGTTGGATTTGATGCGAAGACTGCAACGAAAATTGTAAGTCAAACGATGAAAGGCGCTTCGGAATTGATTATTCAAAACGAAACACATCCAGAACAGGAAATTGACAAAGTGACGACACCAAAAGGATGTACGATTGTAGGATTGAATGAAATGGAACACGCTGGCTTTAGCAGTGCTTTGATAAAAGGTATTGTAACGAGCTACGAGAAGATTGAGTCATAACCTTTAGAGGTTATGCGCTCATTCGCGCTAAATCTTCCCTCATTTTTCGTATGAAGTGCAAATAGACAATCAAAAAGAAAGGCATTCCAAAAAGGATGAACATGATTACGTCTCCACTATTATCAGTTTTTTTCACAACTTTATTGAAGCGCACAATGCTAAATGTTCCTCCAATAAGAAAAATAACATATAAGATTAAAGTAGAAATTCTGCCAAAAGTCAGAAGTATCAAGTTTTCTTCAGTAGGTTGAATAAGAAGTTGCAACAAAAAGGCTGTGTAACACAGGAGTGCCAGAAATGCATTGCGGTTAAAGACTTTGAGAATACTTTCAGCATGTTTTATTTCATGGCCTTTGTTTTTCCCAAAGTAAACAAGATCCTCTGTTTGCACGCCGCGTTCTTTTAGAAGCTCAATTGCTTTGTCTCGAATAGATGCGTCATATCCATATATCGTGCAGTTCTTCACGACATCGACGAGTTTATTCGTCTGCATATTTTTCAATCTGTCCGACATTTTCTAAGCGAATTATGAATTTCCCTTCGCGTGATCCGCTAAGAACGTTTCTAAGCCGGAGGTCGTTAATGGATGGTTCAATAATGCTTTAATTGCTTTTAAGGGAACGGTAGCAACGTCAGAACCGATTTCAGCACAGTTAATAATGTGCATTGGATGACGCACGGATGCAGCCAAGATTTGAGTTTCAAAAGAATAATTGTCGTAAATCAAACGGATTTGAGCAATTAAGTCCAATCCGTTTGTTGAGATGTCATCCAAACGGCCTAAGAAAGGGGAAATGTATGTTGCTCCTGCTTTGGCTGCCAATAAAGCCTGTCCAGCTGAAAAGATCAAGGTACAGTTTGTTTTAATTCCTTTTGATGAAAAGTATTTAATCGCCTTAATTCCTTCGGCGATCATTGGGACCTTTACAACGATATTCTTGTGCAAAGAGGCTAGATGTTCACCTTCGCGCACAATTCCTTCGTAATCAGTTGCTATTACTTCGGCGCTTATTGGTCCGTCTACAATTTGACAAATATCGATGTAATGCTGAATGATGTTTGCTTCACCCGTTATTCCTTCTTTGGCCATTAGTGAAGGGTTTGTCGTTACGCCGTCGAGAACACCAAGATCGTTGGCTTCTTTTATTTCGTCAAGATTTGCAGTATCAATAAAGAATTTCATAGCTAGGATTTTACTCAAAATTAAGAAAAAGAGCCAGCTTTTGATAGAGAGTCATAGAATGACCCTCATTTATAAATCTTCAATGTTCACATACTCCCATGTCAGAAGGCCTTTCGACTTAATATATTCAAACACCAGCGCCTTTCTCGCTTGAGGTTTGCTGTAAAAAAGACCAGAAGCAAGAAGCTGAATTCCAGAATCAAAACGGTGCTCGAATTCCGTTCCATTGAAGCCAATGTCTCCGGCCAAACAGATGACTTGAATTCCAGAGTTTTGAACATCAAGCAGTTCCCAATACAGAGCATCGTAAAAATTATTTGGATTGATGTCCCACAATTGATTTCCCAATTGTCCATTAGAGACAGTCGGAACAAGAGGTTCAAGATGATTGTTTCCGTACATCCAAATCAATTTGTGGGTCATCACAATTAAATGCGAAGATTTTTGAATGGTATCAACGACATTATTGAAAAGTGCCAATTGATCGTTGGTAATGTTGCAATTGGCATACTGGGTATTTAAAACAATGTAAGTTATACCATCCTTGTGGTGCGCGTAGTACAGCTCCCGTCCCGTAACAGATGGTACCATCCAAGGGCTCGTATCGTCATGATTCCCAATGGCCCACAGCGTATTTTCATCCGAAAGATTGAAGATGGAGTTCGCATATTCCAGTTCTGCGGGGTTGTGAGATGTATCGAAAAGCAAATCACCACCAAGCATTAGCACTTCGTATTTCGAGAAATCAATTTGATCAACTCCAGGAACAAGACTCGTTGGCACTGAATCTAGAGTGTGGGAAAGATGTAAAAGCTTTACTGTTGGATGTTCAACGACTGGAATTTCCATTGGATTGTCCTTTTCGCAAGAAGCGTTAAGAAACAATACGAAAACAGAAATGATATGTGTGATCTTTAATCTCAATGTTTACAGAAAGATAAGAAAAAAAGAGGGGTAAGCTACTTACATCGCACCGCTCAACCTTCTACCCTTGCTACGTTCCCGTCCTGGGGGAGTCAAAGGGAGCTGGTCGTACAAGACTTACCCCAGCCGCGAAGATAGTATGAAGATTTGTTATAGCAATGAAATAATTGTAATTCAAAGAAATTTTTTTTAATCACTTGAATTACAGTACAATTCCTACGATACAAATATCATCTATTTGGGAGTTTTCTCCTTTCCAAGTGCTCAATTCATCCTCAAGAAGTTCTTTTTGATCTGCAAAAGAGAGTTTGTGGTTTGAACTTAGGAGATCGTGGAGCCTCCGGGAACCGTACTTTTTGTCCTTTGGGCCGCCAAATTGATCTTGAAATCCATCTGATCCAAGATACAATTGATCTCCAGTTTTAAAATCAATTATAATTGTTTCAAAATAATCAATTGAACCTTGCTCTGTGTTTCCAATTGCACGGCCTTTTGGTTTAAATGTTTCACAATCTCCTGGTTTTCTGATAAACAGCATTTTTCGATTGGCTGATGAGTAAAATATTTTTTTCAATTTGTCATCGATACATATTATGGAAATATCAATCCAAGGCCGGTCATGAATACCAGAGGCCATCTTAAAGCTTTCAGTGTATCGCTTGTTGACTTCTTTCAGAATCTTTGTTGTTTTCTTTATGCCTTTATTCATAATTGCATATTCGAATAGGCTCATAGCCAAAACCGAAGTTAATGATGCTGAGACACCATGGCCAGTGCAATCTCCAATGATTAAATACCTCATGTTGTGCTTGGTGCCTAGCCAGTAAAAGTCCCCAGATAGAATGTTTTGTGGTAGATATAAAGAAAACGAATCGGTAAAAAGTCTATCAAAGTGCCTTTTTTTTGGAAGGAGGCCTTGTTGTACCTGTTGCGCATTAAGCATGCTTCGTTCTTGTTCCTCATGATGCATAGTGCCCATATGATTTAGCTTTTAGACAAATCAAGAGATAATGAGCGACTTTATGAATACTTGAGTGTTATCTTAGTTTTATTAATGTGTAATGATTATCACTATTGACTCTTAGCTCTTTTGGGTGGTTTCAAACAGCGGAATTATTGTCAGATCAAATACTTACTCCATAAATAGCATTAATTGGCTTCTCAATTCAGGTAATAACTTAATTTTATTTTTCGTGTAACTATCAATAAGTCCAATAGTTATCTATGTGAATGCTAAATGAACAATACATAATACAATGGTAACTGTCCAAAATTCATTTTAACTCTAATAGTTCCGAATTTTACAAAGTATGATTGAATTGGTTGTGGATGAATTCCAGGAAAGTACAGTTCCTGTTCATAAGTTAAGTTTAGGTAGATACAATTAGTTAAGACAAAGTAATTCATCCACAACTTTTCAATCAACTTTAAATTATTCGATGGAGTTATTTTTTTTAAGTTTCGGTGCATTATTTTCAGTTATAAATCCCTTAGGAACTTTGCCTATTTTTATAGGGCTCACCAATCAAAAAGACAAGAAGGTAATTATTGAAACCGCAATAAGGACAGCCATTAACATGCTTGTGATCCTCTTGATTTCCTATTATCTAGGAAAATATATGCTGTCCTTTTTTGGGATAAGCTTGCAATCTTTAAAAATAGCAGGGGGAATTATTATTGCAACTTCTGGATTTGCGCTACTAACTGGAAGCTTCTCAAAGCATAAAGGGATGGGGAAAAGAGTAAAAGACGATGCTTTTACTAGATCTGATATATCTTTGACTCCTTTGGCAATACCCATGTTAGCTGGGCCAGGATCTATATCTCTTCTAATTTCATTTAACGATCAGTACAACAGTATCCAGGATCAAATTGTATTGAACAGCGCAATACTTACGGTATCAGTGATAACATGTTTGCTTTTAATCAGTTCGAGAGTAATTGTTAAACGATTGGGAGCTTCAGGTTTAAATGCATTGTCAAGGATTATTGGATTTATTGTAATCTCAATTGGAGTAGAGTATGTCTTGTCAACGGTATTGGAAATCATTGAAACTATTCGATAAAAAGAAATCCGTCTCGGTTTAACCAAGACGGATTCATTCGAAGTATTAGTAGGCACTAATCCAAGTGCATAAAGTCTTTCTTTGCTAGAAGTTCATCTTCTGACTCTCTGATGTCTTCATCGTCGATACAACAGTCAACTGGACATACAGCTGCACATTGAGGTTCGTCGTGGAAACCAACACATTCCGTACATTTATCAGAAACGATGTAATAAACATCCATATCAACGGGTTCTTTATCGTCGTCCGCCATTGTTTCGTCACCATTTAAGGTTGTTATCATTCCTGTTAGCGAAGTTCCGTCAGAGTATTTCCATTCAGCACCACCTTCATAGATAGCGTTATTAGGACATTCAGGTTCGCAAGCCCCACAGTTTATACATTCGTCTGTAATTATAATTGCCATTACCTGTATTTTTTTTTCTGCAAATATAGTATGGAATGACGAATAATAAATGAATTATACTTTATTTTTGCACCGTGAAACAGGAAGAAATAATTAAAGGCTTTGAACAGCTTGGCGTTCTCATGACGAGTTTGGGTGAGAATAAGGATTGGGAGAACTTCTCAGTTGGAGTTACAGAAAGTGAATACTTGAGCCTTCAAACGGTCATAAATAGACAGGTTAGTTACAACGGTTGGTTTACGAAGGAGAACGTTCGTGGAAGCCTTTTAAATCTTGGCAATCAACTTAATTACAGTGATTTATTAAACTGGTCTTCAAGTTATACTTTTAGTAATAAACCGAGAACGATTGCAGTTATTATGGCTGGAAATATTCCGTTGGTTGGTTTTCATGATTTCCTGTCCGTTCTTGTATCAGGAAATAAAATTGTCGCCAAGTTAAGTTCAGATGACAAAACACTTTTACCAGCGTTGGGTCAACATTTAATTGAATTTATTCCAGGGTTAAAGGAGCGTATTGTTTTTACCTCAGGTCGAATTGGAGAAATTGACGCTGTAATTGCAACTGGGAGCGATAATTCAATGCAGTACTTTGAACAGTATTTTGGAAAGTATCCAAACATATTCAGAAAGAATAGAACTTCAATTGCTGTTCTAAAGGGCGACGAGACGGAAGAGGATATTAAAAACTTGGGTTCTGATATCTTCGATTACTTTGGTCTTGGATGCCGCAACGTGTCGCATTTAATGCTTCCTGAAGGATTTGAATTGAGTCGGTTCTTTGAAGGTATTATTTCATACGGAGAAGTGATTCACAACAATAAATACGGGAACAACTACGACTACAACAAGGCGGTTTACTTAATGAACAAGCTGGAAATACTCGACAATAATTTTTGCTTGCTTAGAGAATCCAACGAATTGTTTTCTCCCTTGTCGATGATTCATTACCAGCTCTACAAAGATCAATCAGATATTGACAATTACATCAAAGAGCACGAAAGTAAAATTCAAGTTGTCGTTGGAAGAGATTATTTAGATTATGGTCAGGCGCAATGCCCCGCATTTAATGATTATGCCGATGGCGTGGATGTGATGCAATGGTTGAATAAGTTATGAGTAGTTGGTTGATCTTCTCGGATAATATTGAATAATTTACCTCCAACCATTATTTTTCAACAAAAAAAGTCAACTTCAAAATAGAAGTTGACTTTCATTATATAATTTTTTTCGATCTACCGAATTACCTGAACATATCCCGAAACAGTTTCATCTTCTTTGTCCGTGTACTTTACAACACATGAGTAGAAGTATGCACCAGCGGCAATGGCTTGTCCTTTTGAAGTACCATCCCATCCTTCAGCAGCGTCCGTTGATTCGTAGACTACATTCCCCCAACGGTTCATGATTTTCGCATCGATTGGAACATTACATTGTGTTGAGAAATAGAACTTATCGTTCACCTGATCTCCGTTTGGTGTGAAAACATTTGGAACATCTAAAATACAAAACTCTTCAACTGTAACGTCTGGTTCTTCGCCATTTGGCGTTCCTAAGAAGCTTGAAACTGCAACCACGTTTTCCTCAATAGTAACGGTGTAAGATGCACTTGTCGGTACAACTACGTCAAATCCGGTTGGCGGAACTCCAGTAACAGTGTATGTTCCAGGATCTACATCCATAAAGAAATAATAACCTGAATGGTCCGAAACGATTGAAGAAATTAATGTATTCGAAGTGTTTCTCAATTCCATCGCCCATCCTTGTGATTTCGGATCTGAAGCGTCTAAAATTCCGTTTGAATTTGCATCTTCTTTTGAGTAACCAGCAATAGAACCTCTTTTCACACATGAGTTGTCAGAGATTAAAGCATTGCTGTATATTTTACCATCCAAGTTAACGCCCATAACAACTTGCTTGTTTCTATGGTGCAATTGTAATTTGTATGTTCCAGGAGTCAATTGGTGAACAACATTCACTGTTGACGGTGTATTTAAGAAGTTGGCTTGCGAATAAACGTAAGGTTGAGCGACAAGTAAAGTTTGATTCCCTTGTTCGTCTTCTAAGTAAACCTCCGCCCAGTTATCGGCGTTCAGTGAAAGATCGAAAGTGATATCATACGCTTGATTTGGATCGTTTCCACAAACGCAAAATTCGCGTTCAAAAATGTATTGCGTTGTACTCAAGTTCCAGTTGTCAGTTAAAGCTTGCGCCGTTGGATACGCATTTACATATTTAGAATTTGCACCGGCATACACCCATGAAGTAGTAATTGGAATGGAGATAGCTGGCCCACCGATATTCGATGTCCATCCCGGAGGATCTGCTGGTGCTTGTACAAGTCTCCACATTGGATCGAAATCGTAGTCATTAATTACTGCACTTGTTACAGGATTCCATCCAGTGCTAATAGTTAAATCGCTAACTGGTCCTAAGCAAGTTTGAGAAAATGAAGTAGAAATTGTAAGTAAAGCAACGAGTGTAATAATAGATTTCATAATGCTGTAGTAGTTTTGGTTAATTCATTTGTAGGATTCAAAATAAAGACGTCACCTTTTTTAAAAAAGTTGTTTCTAGGTAGAAATGAATTGAAATTAGTTAAACTTCTCGATCACTTCATACGCCTTCTGAATTTCTATAAAGCGCTCATTTGCTAAGTCTTGCTGATTTTTTGATTCGTTTACGAACCTATCTGGATGGTGAACCTTAACAAGTTTACGATACGCTTTTTTGATTTCGTCTTTCAATGCTTGATCCGAAACACCAAGTATTTCAAAGGCCAACTTTAGTGCTGATTGTTTTGTGTAAGAACCTGGTTTCGCCTTCCTTCGTTGCCTTTGTTGGTACATTCCAATAACACTTTGGAATTCCTTAGGGCTTAAATGAAGAAGCGCATTAATAGAGTGGAGCATCTTCATTTCCCGATTGTTGATACTACCGTCTACATGAGCAAGCCCCGCCAGAAAGTACATAATATGCATTTTCTTACTCCGATCAGAAATGTGGATGTTTAACCATTTAACAACTAGCTTCTCATTAACAGGATTGGAATAGCAATCTGTAAGAGCATCTTGAAATTTGAACTCACTAAAAGGAAACTTTCTCCTGAAATATTTATGCATGTAAATGACCTTTTTACCCGCGTCTTCAGTATCCAATTGAATCATTCTTGCAGCCAAGCTAACATGAGCTTCCATTAAATTATCTGAATCATACATCCTGCCAAAAAAGAAGGATTTTCTATCCCATGCCGTGTTGACTCTTTTTTCTTTGAACTTTTCGTACAAGATTCTTAACATCGCAAAGAACGCGATAGTTACAATTGCTAAAAAATTGAATATAAAGTCATTCATCTATTTACATTTTTCTATCATTTCATACGCCTTCTGAACCTCCAAGAACCGTTCGGTGGCTATTTTCTGTTCCGCTTCTGATTCTGATGCAAATCGATCGGGATGGTGCTTTTTCGCCAATGTTCTGTAAGCTTTTTTGATTTCAACAAAGTCGGCATGTTCAGAAACGCCTAGAATTTTGAAGGCCAATTGGCGCAATGATTTTCTTGAACTTTTGCTTCGTGGTTTCGATTTTGAGTTCGTTCGCGCTCGTTTTTGATTGTACATCGCAATGATGCTGTCAAATTCCTTTGGTGTGAGCTGGAGCAAATTACTCATTTTAAGAAGCAGAGCTGTTTCTCGTTTGTCCATTCCACCATCAACGACGCTTAGACCCGCTAAGAAATAGATGACTTGCAAGCGCTGCTTGGGTTCAAGGTGGGTCAAAAGCCACGAGCATATATGTTTGATTTCAATCGGTTTTTTGAATGCATCGTTCATCATTTCCGTGAAATGCAAGTTGTGATTCGGAAAATAGCGATGGAAGTACACCTTCATGTATTCGACTTTCTCTCGGTAGGCTTTTCTATCCGCTTGAATAAGCAATGAACTTAGAATAACATAGCTACCTAGTAGGTTTTCGTCATCAAATCTTAAATTACCAAAAGTGAATTTTTTGTTCCATTGAGCTTTTTGGTAGAGCCTGTAAAGGAATAATGCGAAACCAAGTGCGAAAGTGATCGACAAACCATAGAACATTCCTTCTGAGGTGCCATTTAATTCTGGGGTGTTGTCTTTTGGATTGTTATGACTTCCGTAGCTGTAGCTATTACTCATTGTTTAGCGAAAATAAAAAAAAATCCTGCCGACTCGACAGGATTTAATTTATTGTTTGCTGATGATAATTTCTTCGACGCAATCTTTAGGTTTACAAATGTCAATGTAATCGAGTAGGGCGTTCATAATAGCATTCCGCTCTTCAATTTTGTCTTCCAATTTCTCGATTTCTTTGTTGAATGACTCAATTCGATTTTTTCGTGCAATTATTGCATCCAAGATTCCCTTGTCATTTTCAAGATCTTTAATGATTCCTCCATGATTGTAGGGAGAAACCTTCTTTAATTTTTCATACAATTCATCTTCTGTAACTTCGCTCCAAACCATTGCTACGCTCGTCGTTTTATAAGGATTGTAGGTTGTAGATGCGAAATTAATGAGACCGCCTTTCTTTTGAATTCCTGCACAGAAAACAGTGCCAAAAATGGGGTTGTTTGCAACTGACTTATTGGGAAACAATGCTTCTGCTTTACCATCATTATAGATTAGCGGAAGAACAGTTTTCATGAATGGAATTGATTGATAGATTTTGGTGTGTCCCAAATTATCACTGGCTGAAATTTCTACCGTAACAGGCGTTGCGGCCTGAAGCAAGTGAATGTAACAATCAATATTTAACCAACTTGAACTGTACCATGTTGTGGTGTAGGATAAAGAATTTGCTACTGTTGCTTTTGCAGTTAAAGGACGGTATGCTTCGATTCCAGCTTCATTTGATTCTACTCTTAGTTTGTTTTTGAGTTCAGAAATCTCATTCAATGATTTTGAATAATACGTTCTTTCTATTCGATCAACTTCCATCTTGTATTGCGCACGTTGTTGATTGTAGAAAGCTTCCAATTGCTTGTCATAAATATGATCTTCTATGTTTGTAGCATTTTCGGCGGCAAATAGCTCAAACCGTTCTTTTTCCTCACCATTCAAGAGGGTCGTTATCGCTTCGTCTGTGAATGACATGTCTTTGTCTATATTGACGATGTATAGGCGCAGAAGTGATTCCCCTTTGCGGATTGTGTGTAATACTTGCAGTCGTTCCTCAAACTCTTTCGTAGCAATAAACGTTTTCTGGAACTTCGAACCTCTGATTGTCTTGATGCTTAATGGATCAATGTAACACCGATTGCTATTCTTGTATTGGTAGTTTTCTTCCTCCATAATACGCTTTGTAAATGTTCGGCGTTTCTTACTTGCAGTGATATCGCGCTTAGGTATATCCTCAATTTCTTTGAATCCTGAAAGCGAGTAGTAGATGCTGTCAACTAAATCATCGAATGACAAAGAATAGTCCTTCTCAGCAAGAGATCCTTTAACTTCATGGTCAAATCCTTTTGGTAAAAAGTCGAGTAGGGCAAGGTCTACTTTCGTCAAGTAGCGCTTCAATTCCGTTGGCTTTTTCCAATTGATATCGCCGTCTTTAACTTCTCCTTCCCAAGAAACCATGTCAGGATTGTAGTTATCTGTTGGGATTTCAATATACAAAGGCCGTTTTGGGTTGATTTGAACTTCTTCGCCGTTCTGAAATGCTTGAGCGCGCAGCATTCCGCCTGTCTCTAAAGATTTCTTGCCGCTAACCGTAGTCAGGTTGTAGGCGATCATGTCTGCCCATTTAAGAGCTTCAACCAATTGGAAGTCAACTTCACCGCGAACTGGTTTTCCGTTCTTATCAATGAAGGCGTCGGAAGGAATAATCACAAGTGTTCCGTCATCCCCAAGAACCGCAGCGCCTTCGCGAACTTTAATCTTAGTATGTTGTATGTCCAATGGAATCCAAGTGCTCAGAACTTCTTCTTTTTCTTCTTCTTTTGGCTGAACTTTACTCGCAACAGGATGTTTTACTTCACATTCTGTATCCGCAAGGTAGGCAGGTTCTTCAATAACAATTTGTTCTACTGTATCTGGAACCACCGCGATTTGTTCTGTTGGCAACTTCGTTTCATCGCTTGTTCTCACTGGTTTGTCATCAAAACGATTCATTAAGAAGAAAGAGGCCGTTGTGATTAAAACAAGGAAGATTCCACCAATTGTCCATTTTCCTTTCCAAGGTTTTCTTGGCGGAGGTGGAATAATTGCCGCGATTTCAGCTCTGAGCGCACTTCGCTTACTAGCTTGCGCAAACAAAGGCTGGAACTCAACCATACTTTGCAGTTCTGGTGATGCTGCAATTTGTACTTCAAAAGCCTGTGCTTCTGCTTGTGTCATTGAACCGCTGATGTAGGATTCGACTAATTCGTATTGTGTCAATTCTGGTCGCATAGCTTAATGTGTTATAGGATTAGGTATTTCTTGAGCGAGTTGGTGGGCCTTCTGCAAACACTTGTATTTCTGTGTTTTGGCAGAATTAACGCTCGAAAAGCCTAGCTCCTTTGCTATGGACTCCATTGAGTTTTTATTGAAATAGAAAAGCTGAAAAATCTTCTTGCACTTTTCTGTGATTATATTAAGTATCGATTCTATTTTTTGGAGTTTTTCTTCTTTTTCAAAATCATAATTAAGATCTTCTTCTGAAACGATTAAAGTGTTGTTCCATTCGAGGTTCTTGTGTTTTTTAGAATCTCGAATTGCTCGCATAACGAGGAAACGGTTAATTCCGTAAAGAAAAGTCGTGAGTTTTGACGTGCTTTCAAAGTCGGGAGATTCAACTTTCTCAATAAAGAGAATTAGGCTGTCATTAAAGATTTCATTGGCAAGATTAGCGTTGCAACCGCTTTTTAATAGTAGAGCTTCGATCTTTGGAAACTCTTTGTATAGAAAACGGATGACATTTTCACGCTGTCCTTTGCGAAGAGAGTGGATGATTTCTAGATCTGTCATGTTCTGGTTTTCTAATTAATGCCAAGAAAAAGAAAAGGTAACCATTTTGACAAAAAAAATCCCAATTCAGCGAACCGAATTGGGATTTAAACAATTTTAATGCGTGGATTACTTCACCAAATTCATTTCTTCAATGATGTTTGTTGCTCCGAAACATTTATCAATTAACCAAAGCGTGTAACGGATATCTAAAGAGATCGTACGTTGAATGTTCGGCTCGAAATAGATATCACCTGACATCGCTTCCCAGTTACCATCAAACGCAGTTCCAATCAATTCTCCGTCAGCGTTGATTACTGGAGAACCTGAATTACCACCTGTGATATCGTTGTTCGAAAGGAAGTTAACAACCAATCGTCCGTCTTTATCAGCATATTGACCGTAATCTTTCTTTTTCCAAGTTTCCTTGATTCTAGGATCAACGATGAATTCTGGATCTGTTGGATCTTCTTTCTGCATGATTCCGTCCAATGTAGTCGTGTAATGGTATGTCACACCGTCTTTTGGATCGTAAGGCAAAACGTTACCATACGTAAGACGCAATGTTGAATTCGCATCTGGATAGTATTGTTTTTCAGGATTCATATCTCTCAATCCTGAAACAAAATAGCGTTTCGCCGTTTTCAATTTGTCTTTCGCAGTTTTAATCTCTTCAGTTCCTACAGCTGCATCATAAGCAGCGATCATGTCTGTCATTAACAGAAACAACTGATCTTTTTGAATTGCTTTAATCGATGGTTTGGTTTTAAACTTTTCGTAAAGATCTTTGTTGAAGAAGATCGATTTCTTTTTAAGCTTAGCAGTGTACTTGTCAACTCCTGAATGTCCTTTTGCAGCAATCTTCGCCGTCAATTCACCCATTTGCTCTTTCGAGATGTCCTCAATGTACATATCCAATAAGTCATGAATCATTTCCAATTCCGTTGCTGGATTTTGATCCGCATAATACGTATCCATTCTACCGAATAAAAAACCTTCAACTCGAGTCATATACACTTGAAGCGCCTCACTTTCCTCTGTAGAAAGGGCATCACTATTGTCTATTTTTTCTTGCGTTTCAATCCAAACACCAAACGTAGCTGCTGTTCTGTTGATTCCCATTCTCATTACGAATTCTTGCTGGTAACTTCGAATGTCAACTATTGGGTCTGTAGCTTTTACGTAACCTTCCATAGCTCCAAGAACATCAAAACTCATTTTGACATTTTTGAGATAATCGCGGTATTGCGCTTCAACAGCTTCTTTCTTTTCTATCACGCCATTCTCCTTAACTTGAAGAGACATTCCGATAAAGTTTTTCCAATAATTCGCTACTTGTGCATATCGAGAAGAGTACTTCAAACGAACGTTAACATCAACGTCCATATACTTCTTCATGATCTCAAGTTTTCTATTTCTGATCTTAATTCGTGTTGGATATTCTTTATTTACCAATTGCGCAACTCCCCATGAGCTACTGTAACGATCTGTTGATCCAGGGTATCCTAAAATCATTGCGAAATCATTTTCCTGAACTCCTTTGATGGAAACAGGAAGGGAGTGCTTTGGTACATAAGGAAGGTTTCCTTCAGCAAATTGAGAGGGTTGGTTCTCTTTGTTTGCATAGATTCTAAACATTGAGAAATCCGCAGTATGACGCGGCCACATCCAGTTATCAGTATCACCACCAAACTTTCCTGCTGATTGTGGAGGCGTACCTACCAATCGAACATCGTTGAATGTTTCTTTAACAAATAGATAGAACTCGTTTCCAGCGAAGAAATCTTCTACGAAAGCCGTGTATTCCGTTCCGTTCACAGCTTCTTCGGTTAGAAGTGCAGAAATTTCTTTGATTTTAGCTTCTCTTTCTGCTTCAGTCATATCGGCGGTTAGCTCGCCATTAATAGTTTCCGATACATCTTGTATGCGAATGATAAAAGAAGCGAAAAGTCCCGGTATTGCTATTTCCTGTGCGTGATTCTTAGCCCAAAAACCATTGTCTAAATAATTGTTTTCAGCAGTTGAAACTCCAGCAATCGAAGGGTATCCACAGTGGTGATTTGTTAAAATCAATCCTTCGTTAGAAATCACTTCGCCAGTACAATATCCATTGAATGAGATGATTGCATCCTTTAATGAAGAATTATTAATGTCGTAAATTTCTTCTTCAGTTAAACGAAGTCCATGTTCCTTCATGTCTTCATAATTTCTTCCTAGTAGAAAAGGAAGCCACATACCTTCATCAGCTTTGGCAAAAGATCCAAAAAGCAAGGCAAAAACAATTAAGCTTATTTTAATTTTACTCATATTTATATATTGATTTAGTCGACACTAAATTACCAACTTTTCTACAGATATACTTATTTGAAAGAGATTTCATCGATAAATAGCCACGTTGGATTTCCTGCACCCAAGTGCCATGCTGGGCATTCCTTTACAGGAGAGGCTTTGATAGTAATCTGTTTGATTTTCTTGGTATATTCTAAACCAGAATCAAATTCCTTATTGTGGGAGTATTGGTCCTTTTTAACTTCTGGATCTAATACCTGCGTATTTATTACGGTTGTTCCATCTTCAAACATAATTTCAAAAGTGATTGATTCAGGGAAGAAAACCCATGATTTCATATCGCTCAAGAATCTAACGCTAATGTCAGAGTAATTTGTTGGTTTTTCAAATGTTACAGTTGCTTCAAAATCCTGCTCCCAATAGCCTTGCCAATCGCCAGTTCTAAATTCATTGCCACCTTTTATCCCGTCAATTAAGGTAAAATCACCTGCAGCCGCATATTGATTGGAATATTCAGATTTGATGGCGATAGAAACGTTGGCATTCTTTTTAATAAAGTTGTTTTGAATGTTAGAACTTTTGGCAATTGAATCTTCAGCAAAAGCTATTACAGTGACTGACTCAGAAACTTGAAAAGGGGAGGAGTAGAGTTTCGCAGTATTACTTTCTGCAGGATTAGAACCGTCCGTCGTATAATAAATATCGTAGTTCTCTTTGTTAATGATGTCAAGAGAAATTTCCATTCTATCTTCAAAAATGCGCTCTTCTTGGTTGAAGAATGGCACTGGAACGAAAGAGCGAATCATTTTCGTGATCGTCTTTGCATGTGGGTATTTTTTCCTTGCTTCACTGACTTCGCTCTGCATTGTAATCTCTATTGTTCCTCCTTTAGCAAGCTGCGAATGACTAATAAAACTTGATTTTAACTCGATACCATTCAAAACGATCTTCTGAATGTACTTATTTTCTGAACTATTATCTTTTACATTGAATAACAGTTGATTACCTTCTTCAAATTGAATCTTTGCTTTATCCATTAGTGGGCGTCCAAATTCATAAAGTGTACTCCCTGGAGCAATTTGATAAATTCCCAAAGCGCTCAATACATACCACGCAGACATTTGCCCACAATCTTCATTTCCAGAAAGCCCATCGGGTGTATTTGAATACATTTCACGTTGAATCCTATCAATGTAGAACTGCGTTTTCTCCGGAGCATTTGTGTAATTGTACAAATACGCCATGTGGTGCGAAGGTTCGTTTCCATGCGCATACTGGCCAATAAGTCCAGTAATGTCTGCTTGATGTCTTCCAGAAAGGTCCATTTCGGTTGTAAAGAGTCGATCTAACCACGTTTCAAGAGAATCTTTACCTCCGATCAAATCTGTAAGTACTCCAACGGCGTGAGGCGCGTATAATGAATATTGCCAACTGTTTGCTTCTGTATAGTTGAAATTAACTTCCGCAGGATCAAAAGGGGAATGCCATTGTCCTGATCGTCTTCCTCGCATGAACTTAGAGTTAGGATCGTACAGATTCACAAAATTCATTGAGCGCTCCAAATAAGTATCCAATTTATCTGCAAAGAAAAAGTCTTTTGATTCTAATGTGTAACGCTTAATCATTTCGTGGATACAATAGTCATCATATGCGTACTCCAAAGTCTTTGAAACGGACTCAGGTTCAATTCCACTGCCTAAAAACCCATCTCTGGCATATTCTTGTTTTCCAAATTCATCCAACGTTGAAGTTGTGATCATTGCTTCGATTGCCTTGCGGGCGTCGTAGTCGTAAATCCTTTTAGAATAAGCATCCGCGATGACAGAAACGCTGTGGTATCCGATCATGCATTCTGTTTCGTTACCTGCCAACTCCCATACAGGAAGGTCTTTTTTGTAATCGTAAAAACGTAAAAATGTGTTAATGAAAGCATTCGTGCGCTTGACTTGCGTTAACGTAAATAGAGGGTGTGTTGCCCGATACGTATCCCACAATGAGAATACGGTGTAATTCTCGTAATCTCCCTCTTCCAATTGGTGAACCGTGTCTCCATATCTGTATTTTCCATCGACATCGCTAGAAACGTTTGGATTCAAATAGGAGTGGTAAAGCGCCGTATAGAAGTTGTTCATCACTTCCGATTCTTTTGAATAGAAACTAATTTTATCCAATTCAGTTCTCCATTTTTTTTGAACACGTGCTTTTGCTGTTTCAAAATTCCAATCTGGAAGTTCTTTTTCAAGGTTCGTCTTAGCCCCTTCTTCACTGACATGAGACATTCCTACCTTTATGCTAATTTGCTTGGTGGATTTAGGGAAGATCAATAAAAGTTTATTGCGTCCGTCTTTTTTAAAAATTCGTGCCTTTTGATAAGGGGTATCCATTTTTAAATAGAAATGGAAATACTGTTCTTCAGCCCAAGCCTCTGAAACTCGATTCCCAGAAATTGTCGTTTTGTCAATAAGATTGATAGCGGAAGAGAGTAGCTTGTCTCTGTGATCAAGGTCTATTAGGATGAATTTCTTCCCACTTTTTTTATTAAAAAGGTACTTATGGAAACCTGCTCTTTCTGAAACTGTCAAGCGGACATTCATTTCTCCATCATTTAATTTCACACTGTAATAGCCAGGGCTTGCAATTTCGTCTTCATGTGAGAATGTGGCTTGATACCCAGAACCGGAGAGGTATCCAGGGTCTATTTTGGGCTTTCCAATTTGCGGAACGATTAATAAATCTCCGTAATCGCTTACACCTGTTCCGCTCAAGTGTGTATGGCTGAAACCGTAAATCAGGGAATCAGAATAATGATATCCGGAACAACCGTCCCATCCGTCATGACGCGTGTCAGGGCTTAATTGCATCATTCCGAACGGAGCGCTGGCACCAGGGTATGTGTGTCCGTGTCCGCCAGTTCCAACGAAAGGATTTACATATTGTAATTTGTCAAAAGCCAAAACATCTTGTTTTCTAGCTCCGGGATTCATTTTTTCCTGTGCGTTATCACTGGCGCTTTTAATTTCATTGATTTGTGCGCTCGCATGAAGTGAGACAACTGCGAATACAATTAGGCCTAATCTTTTCATAATTCTAGCTTAATTCGTTCCATACAAGCGATGAAGCTCCTAAAACAGCTGCATTTTTATCGTGTAATTCAGAAATTCGAATTTCAATCTTGTCTTTATAAATGTTTAGAAGCGCATCTTCCATATAACCTTTAACTTTTTTGGCAAAGCTCGGTCCACTTTGAGCTATTCCGCCGAACAAGATATATGCCTTTGGGCTTGAGAAACAAGCCAAATCTGCAAGAGAATTCCCTAGCACTTTGGCCGTGTATTCAATAATTTCAACTGCAAATTTATCGCCGTCTTCAGCCAATTGAAACACTTGATTGGCCTCTGGGTTCTTAAGATTGATTAATTCAGAAGTCTCACTATGTTTTGAATCTAATTCATGAATAGAACGCACCACACCTGTTGCCGACACATACGTTTCAAGACATCCCTTACGTCCACAACCGCATAGGCGGCCGTTTGGCACTACTCGAATATGTCCGTATTCTCCCGCGAAACCATCATGGCCGTATATAAGGTTACCACCAGAGATAACACCGCTTCCAAGTCCAGTTCCAAGCGTTATTGTTACAAAATCCTTCAGATCTCTTCCAGCTCCGTAAATCATTTCGCCTATGGCTGCTGCATTTGCATCATTCGTAAGAATTGTTTTGGCTTTGAATTTGTATTCAAACAATCGAGCGAGTGGAATAATCCCATTCCATTTAAGGTTTGGGGCGAATTCAATGGTTCCTGAAAATAAATTTCCATTTGGTGCGCCAATTCCAATTCCTTTAACATTGGGGAGGTGACCAACAGATTTGATTCTTTCGTAAATTTTGTCGACCAACTCTTCAGGAGTTGAGTATTCACGTGTAGAAACGGATTCTTCAAAATACAATGTACCGTGTTCATCGCAGAGACCGAATACAGAATTTGTTCCACCGATATCAACACCAAGTGCTAGATTTCTTTTCATTTAATTGTTTTCTGGTTGAAAGTTCCATTCAGCGTAAAACTGAGTTAGGAAATCTTCCATGAATTGATGTCTTTTCCTACCAATTTCCTTGGCTGTTTTTGTGTTCAAGCGATCGGATAAAAGTAATAATTTCTCATGAAAATGATTAATTGTACTTGTCTTCTCGTTTGCATACTCCTCAAAGGTATTGTGAAGTTTGGCTTCCAATTCAGGAATGTACATGGCTTGATTTTTATTGCCGCCATACGCAAAGGTTCTTCCAATTCCAATGGCACCAATCGCATCGATTCGATCAGCGTCTTGGACTATCTTTCCTTCGAGAGTGTTTATTTCACTCGGCGTGTTTGCGCCTTTGTAGCTAACATTATCAACGATATACTTCACCTGTTCAGCCTTGACTTCATCGTATCCAAGATCGAGTAGGATCTTGAGGGCCACTTTGCCCCCTTCATCAAGCTTGCCACCATTAAATTTATGGTCTGAAATATCGTGAAGAAGTGCTGCCAATTCAATAATTTCCAAATCACCACCCTCCGTTTTTTGCAAGTGCTTCGACATGTTTACTACACGCATAATATGGTGCCAATCATGTCCTGAAGAATCACCTTCAAATTGAGATTTGATCTGGTCTTGAATAGCTGCTACAATTGATTTCATCTTACTTAATTAAGTCGAAAGTTTGGTATTTTCCATGTTTCATCGTTGCTATCAATTTCCCTTCAATGCTGTTCAGAGAAAAATAAGCGCCGTTTGCAAATGCTGTCCATTCTTTTCCATTGTTCATTGAAAAGTCAATTCCATTTTTGCCACAAGCGTAGAAAACACCATTTACAAGGTAAACACATGACCTATAGCCTCGTGGTGGATACATTGAATTCATCCATGATTCACCACCATCGTATGTATAGTAGGTCGTGTTCATCTTCAAGCTAGGCTCTGTATAGTCTCCGCCAACGATCACCCCGATTTTATCATCCTTGAAACACATAGAATAAGCACCAATCGTTTCTCCTGGATAATAGGGAAGTTCAACTTTTGTCCAAGTTTTTCCGCTGTTTTTAGTGCAGTAATAATTACTTCTCATACCGCCTGAGATAAACATATATGTACTGTCATTCATCACGTGAACATTGGTTCCGCTTGCCGCAAACGCTGCTTCTCCTTTAAATGCAGAAGGCGCTCCTTCGCATCGTGTCCAGCTCTTTCCTCCGTCTTTGGTATGGAAAAGACTGAATTTACCATCAACCGGGTCGCCAAGAATAAATCCGACATCGCCGTTAAAATCAATCGCATCGAAGAAGATACCTTTCCATTCTGGATATTCAACAAAACCAACTGGGCCTTGTTTGTTGATCTTGACAAGCTTTCCATCTGTTCCGCTTTGCATTGCATAAATGTAATCTCCACTGGACTCGATATCTCTGATCTCAGTAACTCGAGGGAACTTCAGTACCAATTCTCCTTGGTCTGTATCTGTATCGTGTTGAAAAATTGCGCCGTTCGAATTTCCCAAATAGATTAATCCCGTATCAATGTACAATCCGCGAGAATACGTATTCGAATCTCCATATACGGTAATTGGAGCACCACTGTTCTTTTTAATGTATCTCTTCGTGCTGCTCTGTGCGTTGACATCCAGATCAAGACCTAAAAAGACACTACAAATTAAAGCGCTTATTAAAATTTTCATTTTGTTTCTTTTTCAGTTCTGCAAGGTTTTCAGGTTGCTGACGCTTCCACCTTTTATGTGACCAAAGCCAAAATGCCGGCTGGTCAATAATTTCTTTCTCGAGTTTAGTTGTGTGGGATTCAGTGATCTGTCCCCATGAAGTATCGCTCGGTTTTTCAGCGACTAAAGATAATTCCATTTTATAATACCCGCGTTTTATTTTCCGCGTTGCAAAGAACACGACGGAGTAATCGAGTTCATGCGCCATCATTTCCGCTCCAAATAGAACTGGAGTCGCTTGATTCAAAAAGTCCATCCAATAACTTTTTAAAGCATCGCCTGGTGATTGATCTGAAAGGACCAAAACAGCTTTCAGCGTTTCTGGATTTGACTTGAGTTCTTGTTTGTAGTTCTTAGCGTTTACAACTTTCATTCCATAGCGCTCGCGTCGCGAATTGATTTGCTTGTCCCAAAATTTGGAAGACAAAGGCATGCCAATTCCAATCGCCTTGTGAGGAAAGAGAAAGTTCTGCGCTGTAATCAACCACTCCCAATTGTTGTAATGTCCTGAAACGAGAAGCACGTTGCGCTTTCGGTCGTACAATTCTTGCATCAATTCTGGATTTGCAACTTTAAAGCGCTTCTTCAATTCTTTTTCTGGAATAGAAAGGTTTTTTATGCCTTCCGCTAAAAGATCCGTGAAATGATGGTAAAATTTGCGCTTGATCTTCTTTCTCTCCTTCGGGGAAAGATTTGGAAAGCTTCGTTGAATATTTTCTTCAATTGTAGATTTCCGATAGATACCGGTTGTAACAAGGATCAAATAAAGGAAATCCGTGAATAAATATAGAATTCCAAGAGGAAGGTGTGATAACGGTAAAACGAATATATAGTATCCAAAGCGTGCCAACATTACTTAGAATATCTTTTGCCCCAAAGTTCGGCGATGTTGTTTTCAACCTCTTTTTCTTTTGGGCTGCTTCCCGCTTTGAAAAAATTAGTTCCCGCAACCTCCTCAGGAAGAAAGTCTTGTTGAACAAAGTTACCGGGGAAATCATGAGAGTATTTGTAGCCTTCGCCATATCCAAGTTCCTTCATTAACTTGGTTGGAGCATTGCGCAAGGGCAGAGGCACTCCTAAATTCCCAGTTTCCTTGACAAGTGCTTGAGCTCTATTGATTGCCATATACGAACCATTTCCTTTCGGTGAATTTGCAAGATATATGGTGCATTGAGCGAGAATTAACCGTGCTTCTGGCCAACCAACATTTACAACGGCTTGAAATGAGTTATTGGCTATTAATAGCGCATTGGGATTGGCCAATCCAATGTCTTCCGATGCTGAAATAATTAAGCGACGCGCAATGAATTTTGGATCTTCTCCGCCTTCAACCATTCGTGCGAGCCAATATATTGCTCCATTTGGATCACTTCCTCGAATTGACTTAATGAATGCTGAAACAATATCATAATGTTGTTCTCCATCCTTGTCATACATGGCAACACTTTGTTGCGCAGTTGAAAGAACTATTTCGTCTGTTATTGTAATCTTTTTTTCGTCTCTAAAAGTGCCTACGATAATTTCAAAGACGTTCAGCAGTTTTCGTGCATCTCCACCAGAAATGGCAAGTAGAGCGTTCGTTTCTTCCAAAACAATTTCTTTCTGACTTATAACCGTGTCTTCTTTTATTGCTTTGTGCAGGATTTCTAAAAGTGATTCCTTCGTATGTCCAACGAGGGTGTATACTTGACAACGTGAGAGAAGGGCAGAGATAACTTCGAATGATGGATTCTCGGTTGTGGCTCCAATTAGCGTCACAACGCCTTTTTCAACAGCGCCTAATAAGGAATCCTGTTGTGCTTTAGAAAAACGATGGATTTCATCAATGAAAAGAATTGTTCCAGATTGTTGAAACATTCCAGAATTTTCAACTTTTTGAATGACTTCCCGAACATCTTTTACTCCAGAAGAAATTGCGGATAAAACATGAAATGGTCGCTTTAAATGATTTGCTATTAAATGTGCAAGAGTTGTTTTCCCTACACCTGGAGGTCCCCAGAAAATCATTGAAGGAATAAGTCCTGAGTCCAAAGCCCGCCGCAACGATGCACCATCCTTTAAAAGATGATCTTGTCCTTTGTAGTCGTCTAAAGTTAAAGGACGCATACGTTCAGCAAGGGGGGAGAGTATACTCATTGTTTGTTTTAGTGGAGTAAAGTTAATAATTAAGGAGTAT
>JBLHVW010000006.1:0-63148 GCA_047628775.1 Salibacteraceae bacterium
ATGTACAGAATTAAATTGCAACTTCTTTCTCAGCTACTACTTTTCCTTTGTAGTACAATTTCCCTTCATGCCAGTGAGCATGGTGGAATAAATGTGGTTGTCCTGTTGTTTGACAAGTTGCAATGTTCTTCGCCTCCGCCTTAACGTGAGTTCTTCTCTTATCACGTCTCGTTCTGGAGATCTTTCGTTTTGGGTGCGCCATTTTACTTTATTTAAGGTCTTATTCTTTTTTTAATCCTTTCAATGCGTTCCAGCGTGGATCGATGTAATCATCATCACCATTTTGGTCTTCATCTTCTTTTTGATCGGTATCTAATTCATCTTCTAACGTTTCTACTAGGTCATTTTTCAATTCCCTTTCAGATGCTTCCTCATCCTCATCAGAATCCCAATCGTCATCATACTCTTCATCCGGCTTAATTGAGCCATCTTCATTCAGTGTAAATACCTGATACTCGCTTAAGATTTTAATTACGTCTTCGTTACATTCGCCTTCGTTGTGCACTGTTCTTGATGGAATGGAAACTGAGATAAACTCATGGATACTTTCCTTAACATCAATTTCGTACTCTTCGGGGTAAACAATAACTAAAGACTCATCTTCTGAGGGCTTATCATCAAATTTATAAACCAGTTGAAATTCTCCTTCAACTTCAACATCAACGGGGTCATTACATCTTCCACAGGATGCCTTTACGGTTCCGCGTATGGTGTAGTCACCAATCAACATTGTCTCTTTTTTGTCTAGAAGAAAAGTAACATCTACATTTCCTTCATGAACAACTGAGTATTCGATACTTTCAAAGAACGCTTTTCCAATCTCAAAATTGAATTCGTGAACTCCTTGTTTTAAACCTACGAAGGGGATTACAAACTCTTTATCTGACATAAAAACCGTCTAAAATTGGAGGGCAAAGTTAACTATTATAAATGAAAGTTGCATGATCGATGCAATTAAATTTGAATTAACTCTTTTAATTGGTGCGAATTTACTGAAATTGGTGGAGCAAATGGGGTTTTTAGGGGAATTGATTGTGATTTTTGTTGTGTTTGATTTTCTTAGTTGAGAATGAAATAAGCAATCTCCAGAATCTTGGTTCACGTATGCGTGCATTGATGAAGGACACGGCGAATCGATTGAGAAGCTACTTAAGTTTTTAGAACGGAGATTCGGTACACTTCAACAAGCTCAAGTATTCACGATCTGCAGAAGTTAAACTGTTCTGGAAAACAAAAAAGTCCGCATTGGCTAAACCAATACAGACTTTAAATAAGCATATTAAATGACGGGACTAACTTTCTTTTGTTTCCTTTTTTGGTCCACCTTGAGGTTTTCTTTGACCGCCTCTATCGTCATTTCTAAATTCTCTATCTTTTCTATCGCGCTTTGAAATCTCAAGCGGATTGGCGTTTATTTCCTTTTCAAAAGCATGTGTTTTGTAAACATCCATCGCAAGGTAAATCGCATTTCTCATTGAATCTCCAGACGCTTTGTTTTGACCTGCGATGTCGAATGCCGTTCCGTGATCGGGCGATGTTCTAATCACTGGTAATCCGGCGGTGAAGTTGACACCTTCATCAAAAGACAAGGCTTTAAATGCAGCCAATCCTTGATCGTGGTACATGGCTAAAACGCCGTCAAACTCGGATTTTGAACTTGATCCAAAAAATCCATCTGCTGGATACGGACCAAAAGCTAAAATATCCAATCCTTTTGCTTTTGCAATTGCAGGATTGATTGCTTCGCTTTCTTCGCTACCCATTTTTCCATTTTCACCTGCATGTGGATTCACTCCAAACACTGCGATCCGAGGCCTACGAATACCAAAATCCTTTTTCAAGCTTTCATTAAACGCCTTGATTTTAGAAAATACTTTTTCCGTCGTAACAGCTGCAGGAACATCTTTTAACGCAATATGACTCGTAACCAATCCAACTCTTAAGGTCGGAGAAATCATTAACATAAGTGCTTCTTCTTGTCCAGCCATGTCTGCCAAATACTCTGTATGACCTGGGAATTTGAATCCCATTTTGCCCATTGCATCTTTCGATATCGGCGCAGTAACAAGAACATCAACTTTACCTGATGCTAAATCCTTGGTTGCGGACTCCAACGATTCAAAAGCGTATTTACCTCCTGATTCCGTTGCTTTTCCCAATTCAAAAGTGATTTCTTCATCCCAGATATTGACCACATTGATTTTTCGGCTTTTGATCTCATCTGCTGATTTGATCGAAATGTAATTGAAATCTTGAAGTCCAAGCGGCTTCTTATGGAAGTTTAACACTTTAGATGAACCGTAAATAACGATCGTGCAATTGTCCAACATTCGACTGTCATTCAAGGCTTTCATGATCACTTCAGGGCCAATTCCATTAATGTCACCCATTGAGATCCCAACGCGAATTGGGCCTTTCTTAACTTTTTCTGGTTTTTCCATTATGAGAAGTTTTTGAAGAAGTGATACATCAATCGAACTCCAGCTCCAGTTCCTCCTTTTGTGCGGTAAGCGTCTGTTTTATCCAACCAAGCCGGTCCAGCCAAGTCAATGTGAATGTAAGGTGCTTCTACGAAATGTTCTAAGAATTTCCCTGCTGTAATCATTCCAGCATTAGGACCTCCGAGGTTTTTTAGGTCTGCAATTGGCGATTTCATTTCCTCTCCATATTCATCCCAAAAAGGAAAACGAACTGTTCTTTCGAATGCACCATTTCCTGCTGCTTCGAGTTGTGTGAAATACCTGTCGTCAGCATTTCCCATGACGCAACTTCCCATATTTCCAATCGCTCTAACTGCTGCTCCTGTTAAAGTTGCCGCATCGATAACTATTTCTGGATCAAATTTCTTTGAATACGCTAAGGCATCGGCAAGAATCATTCTTCCTTCTGCATCTGTGTTCAACACCTCAACAGTTGTTCCGTCGTACATTGTAACAACATCTCCAGGTGCATACGCATTCAATCCCGGTCTGTTATCTGTTGCAGGAATAAGCGCAATAATGTGCAATGGGAGTTTTTGCATAGCCGCCAAATAAATCGCACCTGCCATACACGCTGCTCCACCCATATCACTTTTCATGATATCCATAGAATTCGCAGTTGGCTTTAAGCTCAATCCTCCTGTGTCGTAAACAACGCCTTTCCCAACGAGAACGATTGGTTTTTTATTCGTTGCATTCTCTGGTTTGTACTCGACGATTGTAAACGTTGGTTGGTCAATTGAACCTTGGTTTACAGCAAGCAATCCACCCATTTTTAAGGATTCGATCTGGGTCTTTTCAAGGACCGTTACTTTCAAATCCGTTGAGTCAGCTAAAACTGAAATCTCGGCAGCCAATTGATCCGCGTTTAAAAACGATACAGGCTCATTGACCATGGTTCTTGCCCATGAAACGGCTTTGTAAATGCTTCCAAGTTCGTCGCAATCTCCAGCGCTAAAGGAAGCGTCAACGATAACTTCTGCAAGCTTGTTGTCTTTCTTCTCTTTGTCTTTGAAATACTTGTTGAATTGATAATTTGAAAGAAGCAATCCTTCGGTTAAATCAAAACACTTTTCTTTTGAACCTAAAATAGCTATTTGAGCTGTTTGCGTTTTGAACGCGTCTCTGGCTTTCGCTCCACGCACCCTCATCTTCTCGGCATTCTCGTCGTGCTTTACAAAAACGGTTGTGTTTACGAAGTCAGAATTAATAGCTACATCTTCGTCTCCTTCAATGAACTTTTCAAACAATGAATTGTCTGCTTCCTTCAGTCCTGTTGGCTTTTCAGCTTTACTCCCTACGATTATACGATTCGAGCATCCACCGAAATTGCCGTTATTAATGATCTTCATTATATATATGCAATTGTGAGTTGTAAAGTTAATCAACTCAATTAATAATTAGGCGGTTTCCAAAAGATAGAAGGAAGTTGAACTGAAACGAGATCGGATTGTAAATAAGAACGTTTCTGGCTGGTACGATTAAAACATTCGCTATTCTTCAATAGCTTTAATCTCGGTGTTACACGCAATAGCTGAATACCAACTGCCTTCAAAAAACTTAGTGATTTTAGAACATGAGCTGAAAACCCATACGTCGCAGGTTCGATTCGAGCTATCACACTAGACGAATCCCTTGTCAGTATTACTGATGAGCGATTTTGCTTTTTGGAGGTTTTAACGGGTGGATTATATAACTGTTTTGGTGCAGTTTATCACAATTCTTGTCAAGCTGAAACGAATTGATAAAATTGAGTTATCCTCATGTTATGCATATCAAATCACTTCTCATATTGTTTATTGTGACCTCATTGGAATATGGAGTTTATGGGCAAGTTCCTGTTAATAACTCATTAGTTGGTAAATATGTATCTGAGATTCATAGTATGCCTGACTCTACTGGTACTGAAAGTGCTGTGAGTACAATTATTATTGATTCTAATATGGTTGTAAGCAAAAAGACCTTGTTGATATATGGCTTTGATTCATACAGCGGGTAATGCTTAATTAAAAATGAGACTCTTGAAATCATATATTCCTCGTCACATTACCTTTATAATAGTGTTGGGGTGATTGACAAAATAGTTACTGGTCTTCATGTTGTTGAAAAATATAAGGTTATCCTAAAAGGTAACGTGATCTTTTCTATTGTTAATATCGACACTGGAATAGAGATAAAATATATAAAAGAATGAAATTCAAATCACTTCTACAACCTAGACTTCTTAATCTTCTCAAAGATTGCCGTATAATAAAACATATCAATGCTAAAATATAATTTAACTAAGTTGCGTGTAACAGCCGCTAAAAACCATAAGGACTTATTACTTCGAGATATCACTTAAGTATAGAAAATCATTTATATCTTCGGAGAACAAGTTTTAGTTAAGAGCCATACGGTTCCGAGCGTCGAACCGTTAATTTTCCTCAATTTCATAATACTCATACTCATAGATCTCGTAGCTTCCTCCACCTGGTTTTTTCTGAATGAGCTTTTCAGGAAGTTCCTCTTTGTTCATTTGAAAAGAGCTTTCTATTCGGTTCAGGTATTGATTCGCTGAAAAAGTTGAATCAATAAACCCAGTACAAAATCCTTTGTCGTTATAGGTGATGTATCGCTTATAGTAAAACGGATATTTTTCGAAGAAAATTGAATTAATCACTTCTCCATTGTTATTATATACAAAGTCAACCACATTCGTTTCCGAGACGGTGTTGTGTACTTGATATTTTTTCTGAGGCTTTCTCGTCGACCCCAAAACAACTAGATCACTTGGTGTTGGATTCAAAAGTGAGTCTACCGTTAATGTCCCCCAATTTTTTTGATCCAATATATAGAACAAATAATTGCCCGAATTTAAATTCGAATACACCAAAAACTTATTAAGGTATTTTTCTTTGACATGAATCGTATAATCCCCTTCGTCTTCTATTTGTTGCTCGCCATTCAAAATTTCCACATCAGAATATCCCATTTCATCCTTAACCTTGGAATACTTAAACGTAACATCCTGCACAATCATGTTCTCGTAGAACTTTTTAATGCTCACACTTAAAAGTCCGCCTTGCTCATCAAAATCGTACAAACGTGTTTCTTTAGGCATTGGAATTTCGTCATCGCTCACAAGAGGATAGATGTTTCTGGTGATCGTTTTTATGCCACTTTTCTTAACGATTGTATCATCGAACCAGAGAGGGAAAGAGGCGCTTTGCTCGCTATCTGAAAACATCAATTCCATGTTGAAAATGAAGTTTTGAGACGGCTTACTTAGTTGTCGGGTTTCCTTTTTTTTATCAGCACTACATGCAGTCAAAATAAAAACAGAAAGGAGTAGGATGGAGTGGCGAAAATTCATTGTGGTCTCAATATAAGAACAATCTTTCAGTAAAAGTAATTCGCATCATTGTCAAAGAATTTCAGTAACACGGTTATTTAGTGTAATTTTGTGCTGTGATAGATGAAAGACCGATAACAGACTGGATGCCTTTAACGAAAAAGGAACTTACAAACCGTGGGCTTGAAGAAGTAGACGTAGTATTGATTTCAGGAGATGCATACGTGGATCATCCTGCCTTTGGAACGGCGGTTATTGGTCGGATTATTGAAGACGAAGGATTCACTATTGCAATTATTGCGCAACCGAATTGGCAAGATGATTTAAGAGATTTTAAGAAATTCGGTCGTCCGAAACACTTTTTTGGTGTTACTGCAGGCTGTATGGACTCGATGGTAAATCATTACACGGCAAACAAAAGGCTTCGTTCAACGGATGCTTATACGCCTGGAGGTGAAGCAGGATTTAGACCTGATTATGCAACAACGGTATATTGTAACATTCTTAAAGACATCTATCCTGATGTTCCCGTTTTAATTGGTGGAATTGAAGCATCTTTAAGACGTGTAACGCACTACGATTATTGGTCAGACGCACTGAAACCCTCAATATTGGAAGAGTCTAGAGCTGATTTATTGGTTTACGGAATGGGAGATCAACCTTTGCGAGACATTTTAAGATTGCTTAAAAAAGGGGTTCCATTTTCAAATTTGAATACGGTTAAACAAATTGCTTTTTTACAAGACAACACTGTTGAATTGCCAAAAAATAAAAACTGGGAAACGATTGCCTTATCAAGCCATGACGTTTGTCTAGAGGATAAACTTAAGTACGCCGCCAATTTTAAAGTTGTTGAGGTAGAGTCCAACAAGTGGCAGGCGAATCGAATTACACAAGAAATTGGCAACAAGACCTTAGTGATTAATCCGCCGTACAAGACGATGAACGAAAAAGAAATTGACCGTTCATTCGATTTGCCTTACACGCGGTTGCCGCATCCGAAATACAAGAAACGTGGAGCGATTCCGGCATACGACATGATTAAATTTTCTGTGAACATGCACAGAGGTTGTTTCGGTGGTTGTAGTTTCTGTACAATCTCTGCGCATCAAGGAAAATTCATTGCATCGAGAAGTGAGAAATCAATTCTTGCTGAAGTAAGTCTTGTAGCCGAACATCCTGAATTTAAAGGGTATTTATCCGATATCGGAGGGCCTTCTGCGAACATGTATAAGATGCAAGGTAAAGACGAGTCTATTTGCGCGAAATGCTCAAGCCCAAGTTGTATTCACCCTGTAATTTGCAGCAATCTGGACACATCGCACAAATCAATGACGCAATTGTACCGCAAGATTGACGCGATGCCCGAGGTTAAGAAAGCATTTGTTGGTTCGGGAATTAGATACGACCTTCTTGCAGACGATTTCAATAAGAACAACGAGGATGGAAATCATGATGAATATATTGAACAATTAATCACCCGTCACGTAAGTGGGCGTTTGAAAGTGGCTCCTGAGCATACTTCTGATACAACGTTAAAAGTGATGCGTAAACCGTCATTTAAATACTTCCACAAGTTCAAGGAGAAGTACGACAAGATTTCGGCGAAGCACAACTTAAATCAACCATTGATCCCTTACTTTATTTCTTCTCACCCTGGCTGTGATGATGAAGACATGGCGAATTTGGCCGTGGAAACAAAGGACATGGGATTCCAATTGGAACAGGTACAAGATTTTACACCAACACCGATGACGGTTGCAACTGTTATTTACTACAGTGGTGTTCATCCATATACACTTCGCCCACACAAAACGGTGAAGGACAAGGAAAAGAAATTGAACCAACGTCGCTTTTTCTTTTGGTACAAGAAGGAAAACCATGCTTTCATCAGAAAATCGATGGAACAAGCCGGCCGTTCTGAATTGGCCGATGAATTGATCGGAAAAGAGAAAGCGGGAGGACGCGTTCCAAAATGGCTGGAAGAGAAACGGAAAAATCAACTAAGTCGATCTGGAAAAAGTAAAAAGTAGAACAACTGCGGATAAGAAAAAATGCTATTTCTTTCGGGTTATTAATCGCAGCGCTCTTACTATTGTTTCAGTTAAGTCAATTTCAACGCATTCAAGGCAACTTGGGTATTGAACTAATTGTAGCAGTTGTTTCCATTGTTTTTTTCTTTCTTGGACTTTACTTTAGAAAAAAATGGCAAGCCTAATCTGGAGATGAATTATTGAGCGGTACTGAAATTAATTACAAAGCGCTAAAAGAACTTAGGATTTCGGACAGGGAACAGGAAGTGTTGCAACTTTTATCGAGTGGACTGTCAAACAAGGAAATTGCGAATCAATTATTTATTATCGAAAGCATTGCTAAATCGCATGTTTCTAGCCTTAATTTCGGCAATAACCCTAAGACGTTCTTAATAGGTCAATTCAATCTGCAAACTATGAAATCACTACTACCTCTCATAGCATTATCTATTTTACTTCTCGGGAGTTCTATTTCAAACGCTCAGTGCGTCATCAACCCTGCAAGTGTTTATGCCTTCACTTACAATGGATCTGACTATGAACTAGTTCGTGAAAACAAAACATGGCCTGAAGCGGCCAATTGTGCTGTTATAAGCAGTTGACATTTGGCTGAAATCAATGATCAAGCAGAGCAAGATGCGGTTTACAATGAAATCATGACAAATGGTGGAGTTACGGCGGCAAATACGGTTGCTCCAGATGGAGGCGGTGCTTCTTACGTTTGGATTGGTGGAAACAATTTAGGAATGGAAGGCGAATGGATTTGGGACGGAGCAAACACAGGTTCAGGAACTCAATTTTGGCAAGGAACTTCTTCGGGGAGCCCAATCGGTGGATTGTATAACAACTGGGGAAATGAACCGGATGATTTCGGCATCGGGCAAGACGGTTTGGGATTGGCGATTACGGATTGGCCACTTGGTGTTACAAGTCAATGGAACGACGTTGATGATGGGAATTCCTTGTACTACTTAATCGAATACCCGAACACAACTGGAACTAAAGTAATATGCAATTTCTATCATGATCTAGCAGTTTATCCGAACCCTGTTCAAGATCAATTGCATGTTCTAAACGAAAGTGAAGGAGAACCTTTTAGTCAATTCACAATTGTTGATTCTACAGGTAAAATTATAAAATCAATTAATGCATCAACGGAAATGGAGCAAACTATTGATGTTTTAAAATTGAACCAAGGTGTTTACTTCATTAGTATCGACTTTACAAATGGAACTTCGGTTCAAAAGAAATTTGTCAAATAAACCCTTAGCCGATTCAATTCTGGAAGCAGATTTCCATTTGCAGATGCTTTATTGTTGAGCAATTGAAAGTAATAATTCAAAACAGGAGCAAACCTCTGGTAAAAATATTCCGTATCTTTTTTCATCAAATTCCAACCTTTGAATATATGCTGTGTCTTTAGAGTAGATGAGAAATGTTATTGACATTCACCAAGACTTAGTCGAACAATCGAAAGAGGGGAACAGAAGTGCACAGAAGGGAACAGAAGTGCACAAAAGTCCCTCTTTGATTTGTATGGCACAGCTATGTTTAATATTGGCGTGAGAATTCTCGGAAGCAAAGAAGAAGCCCTATCCGGAAAGGGAAAAGATCCGTATGAGTACCGATCTGAATTCATTGGATTGGTTGAAAAATCGAGGTTACTTTGGGGAGAGCTGCATGAATATTTTTGATTTTGATAAACCCCTAAAGGGTTTAATTTCATCTAGAATGAATTTGAAACGTTAAAATTTCACTTTCTTTGAACGCATTGAAATTCTAAATGTAGAGAATAGCACATCAACACAAATTGCTATGAAAATTACATTCACATTTTTACTTCTACTCTTTTTCGCACAAAACAGCACTGCAAGTTCTCTCTATGATCAACTTTGCGAATTCAATTCCAATTGGAAAAAGTACTCAAAACAAGCTCCGCAGGACGCATCCATAAATTTTCAATCGGATCAAGAATTAATTCAAGCGCACCTGAAAAACGTAATTGTTATTTTACGTTCCAACCAAGTTGACCATTTGAGTAGTGAACAATATGCTTCTCGTTTGCATTTGATCGAGGTTTTGGAAGGGTATAAAAATGACGGTCTTTTTCCAATGAATTATTACCGTTCAGAAAGAATTCCTGTTTTCATTGACGAACACAATACCCATTGCGCAGTTGGATTTTTATTGCGAGAATCAGGACTTGAAGAAGTTGCTCAAAGAATTTCATCTTCTAACAATTACGCTTGGGTAAAAGAGATTCAGGATTCCGCTTTACCAGTCTGGCAAGATGCTTCAGGGTTTACATTGGAAGAGTTGAAACTGATTCAAGGTGCTTATTTTTCTTACCCTCCAAACGCATTTCATGCTCCAAACAAGCTTGAAATTCCTCAAGAACCGAAAGTAATCACAGCAAACTTTGATAAAGGGTATTTCAATTCTCAAAGCAAGGATAAGAGCCCAATCTGGTGCTATGGTGAAGGAAGTGGAGAAATTTTACATGGCCGCTGGGAACAAAACTACAGAGTTGGAATTCCATGGATAGAAGGCTTTTACGACACAGGTTCTCGAACCGGACAATGGAAAGAATACTACAAGGGAACAGCCATCTTGTGCAGAACTGAAAACTGGAGAAATGACAAATTAAACGGTGTACGAACACGGTTTGACCGTCAAGGAAATGTAATCGAAAAAATTCTTTTTAAAGATGGAAATGCTGTTCTAAAAACAAATTTCGATTTGGCTAATTCATTGACTTACATCCGTAAACCTCTGGATTCAAACTTGGTTCATACGGAAGTTTACACAACCGGCGGCGGATTAATCGCTACAGGAAATGAGCGTATTTACAATCCAAGTGGTCTTCTCTGGTTCCAGAATATTGAATTAACAGCGTTGAATTCTGCTTCAATTACGTCGAGAGACGCATCTAGTTCATACGAAGCTCAAATTGGTGCTGCTCCAGGACAAGCAAACAGTCAGGGCATGGTATCATTTGACAACAAACCCTCTCTGGTTGAATACCATAAGGATGGAGAATGGATTTATTTTCCAGAGCACAATAGGGACCTCAAAGTCGAATTGGCAATTAAATCAGTTCAATTTAGCCTCGCAAAAGACTACAAACATATGGGACCTAAATTGAGTTACTTTTTTAAAGATTTCAATCATTTGAATTTAAAAAGTGGGTATGACTCCCTGATCGTTAATTACGACGGAAATAAAATTACCGAGTTCATTGGCAGTGGGACACATGATTATACAAGGATTCAACTGGGTTATCATGCTGCAATACCTGTTCTACCTAAAGCTAACGATATACATCATTCAAGCATTAATTCTAGCTATTTACAACACCCATCTAGCCAATACATTCCAGAACTATATCAGACTATACATTTTTCGGGTGTTCAATATCAGCAGCCGGATTACCTCTGGAACATTACAGCAACCCATGAAATTGGTCAATTAGATAAACAAAGCCGAAGAATTGGCGTTTGGCAGTCTTACAATCTTCAAGGGCAATTGTACAAAACTGAAAAGTATCTAATTCCTTGGAAAGAAGAACGAGCTGAGTTATAGGGGCTCAAAAATTAATAGAAAAGAAATAGAGCTGTAAGGGTTGGCTCTATTTCTTTGACTTTTAACGATTAATCATTTTTTTAAAGTGTTAGAATTCGTATTTTTATCTAAATCAACAAGATGCGAACTACACTACTCTTTTTATTCAGCCTTTTCGGGTTTTTAAGTTCTGCCCAAACAGCATTTCAAACCGCGTATTCAGACCATCCCAATGTTCCTTCTGGTTTACTAGAAGCCGTTGCTTGGACGAATACCCACATGGTTCATCTCAATCCTACACAAGAAGGTTGTTCTGGAATTCCTCAAGCGTATGGGATTATGGGGTTGCACGATGACGGAAAAGAGTATTTCAATGAAAATGGAACCCTTGTAGCGAACCTCTCTGGAATCAGTGTAGAAGAACAAAAAAGTACAGCAGAAAAGCAAATTGAAGCGTATGCTAAGGCGTTCAATCAATTAATGATTGACAATGGAGTTACGAATCCAAACGATCCGATTCTCATTAGTAAAACATTGGGTCAACTTTCAGAAATACCAGCTACGGGAATGGTTAATATTTTAGCCCGAGATTTACAAACGTACTCTATTTTGAATTTCATGAGGTCGACTGAAAAAGCAATCCTGTATGGCTTTTCTCCCCAACATTTCAATTTGGAATCTATTTTTGGACCTTCCAATTACCACGTTCTTTCTTCACCGAAAATCAAATTCACCGAAACTGGAATCCAAAGTGAAAACGGTATTTCATATGCCCCAAATGAGTCCAAATCAGTAGAGTACGGGCCTGCAATTTGGAATCCAGCTGCGACATGTAATTTCAGTTCTAGAAGTGGAACCGCTATTTCAGCGATAACAATTCATACCATTCAGGGATCTTATGCCGGTGCAATTTCATGGGCTCAAAATTGCGCTTCGAGTGTTTCTTATCATTACGTAATTCGATCGTCTGATGGACAAGTGACCCAAATGGTTCTTGAAGCAGACAAAGCGTGGCACGTTGGAAGTGAAAACCCGTATACAATTGGCTACGAGCATGAAGGATATGTGGACGATCCAAGTTGGTACACCGAAGAAATGTACAACAGCTCGGCTGATTTAAGCAGAGACATCGTAAACAGTGGTTATGGTTTACCACCACTTCGAACGTATTATGGAGCTGCATCGGCTTCTCCTCAACCCTTAGGCGGATGCACGAAAATAAAGGGGCATCAACACTATCCGAACGCGACACACACGGATCCTGGGATCAATTGGAATTGGGAAAAGTACTACCGTCTCATTAACAATACTCCCGTATATTCTGTACTCACCAACGCAAACGCTTCGCTTTATGACACAGGTGGAGTTGCTGGTGATTATCAAGATGATGAACGTGAATTTTGGCTGATACAGCCCAACGGTGCGATAGACATAACAATCGATTTCACAGCCTTCGATTTGGAACTGGGATACGACAACCTTTTCATTTACGACGGTGATTCGCTAAACGATCCATTAATTGGTTCTTTTTCGGGAACAAATTCACCCGGACAAATCACATCTACAGGAGGATCAATTTTAATTGAATTTAGAAGTGACTGCGGAACAATTTCAAGCGGTTGGGAAGCAAATTATATCTCAACTTTTGATGATACAGATCTTGCGGAAAACCATTTAAATGGCATCTCAATTTTTCCGAATCCGGCCTCTTCCGTTTTATCTATTAGTCATGCGCCAATCGGAGGTGAAATTATTATCTATGATCGCAATGGGAGAATTTGTCTCAGCCAAATCATCAAGGGACACTCAATTGACATTTCATCATTGGCAACTGGATTCTATAACGTTGCAATTCGGGTGAATGAATCGATCGTCATTAAGAAACTAGTCGTTCTTTAAACCATCAGGTTATTAGACACAAAAAAGCCCGTCTCGATTGAATCGAAACGGGCTTACTATTTTTTAAAAGATACCTATCCTTCTTTAGAATCGTCTCCACCATCTTCACCACCATCTGTAGTAGTTTCAGCAGCTTCTTCCTCCTCCTCTTCACTTGCACCTCTAGCCATTTTGACTGAAACTACAACTGCACTAGCAGGCTCTAATACTTCAACACCTTCAATATTTAAATCAGAAATACGAATTGAAGTTCCAATTTTCAAATGAGAAACATCAAGAGTAACCGCTTCAGGAAGAGCACCTGGTAAACCAAGCATTCTTAATTTTCTGTATGGTTGTCTCAATTTACCACCGTTCATTACTCCGATTGGAGCACCTTCAGTTCTCAAAGGAAGACTTACTTTAACTGGTCTAGCATCATCCAATTCTAAGAAATCAACGTGCATCGGTGTATCTCTTACCGGGTGCATTTGAAGATCTTGAATGATCGCCATTTTCTTTGTACCATCAATGTCAATTTCTACTTGGAAAACGTCCGCTGAGAAAATGATTTTTTGTACATCTACTGATCTTACAGAAAAGTGAGTTTGCTCACCTGATCCGTAAATCACACAAGGTACCAACCCAGCAACTCTTTGTGCCTTGGCATCTTTTTTTCCTACGTTCGATCTTAACGAACCGCTCAATTGTGCTTTTTTCATTATTTGTTATTTGTTATTTAGACTATAAAATGTGAACTAATTGATTCGTTTTTCACCACACCATGAATAACGTCAGCGAATAAATCTGTAACCGTCAGAACTCTAATCTTCTCATGCGGTTGTTTCAACGGAATAGAATCCGTTACGACTAATTCGGTTATTGCAGAGTTTGTGATACGCTCATACGCCGGTCCCGAAAGAACCGCATGCGTACAAAATGCTCGAACACTAAGTGCTCCTTTTTTCATGAACAAATCTGCTGCTTTCGTAAGCGTTCCTGCCGTATCAACCATATCGTCTACGAGAATTACATCCTTCCCAGAGACATCTCCGATAACAGTCATTTCCGCTATTTCATTTGCTTTTTTTCGCTGTTTATGGCAGATTGCAAGACCAATATCGAAACGCTTAGCGTAAGAATTTGCTCTTTTTGCTCCACCTGCATCAGGTGCTGCCATAATTAAGTTTCCTGTATTTAATTTCTCTATCTCTGGTGAGAAAATTGTCGATCCGTATAAGTGATCAACAGGAACTTCAAAAAATCCTTGAATTTGATCTGCGTGCAAGTCCATTGTCATGATCCGGTCAATTCCAGCGGCCATGAGCATGTTCGCTATGAGCTTAGCTCCGATTGCAACTCTTGGCTTATCCTTGCGGTCTTGACGTGCAAACCCGAAATAAGGAATAACAACAATGATCTTTCTTGCCGAAGCACGTTTTGCTGCATCAACCATTAATAACATCTCAAAAAGATTGTCAGAAGGAGGCATTGTAGATTGTACAATAAAGACATCTTGACCTCTTACAGTTTCTTCAAAAGAAACCTGAAACTCCCCGTCACTAAACACAGTTGTCGTAACATCACCCAATTCTACACCATAAGAAGAGGCTATTTTTTCAGCTAAAACTATAGAGGCCTGACCCGCAAATATTTTAATTCCTTTGGACATAATCAATCTTTGAGAGGGCGAAGATAGGGATTTCAAGCTAAATGAGTCACTTAAAGACAGATAAATAGCTATCCTTTTTTCTTCCGTTTGAAATCAATGTCTCTATCGTTGATAATTCCGATTCGCAGGGAGATAAAAAACGTATTCGTTTCGAAGTCATTTGGACGCACCATAAAGTGGTAACCTGTCTGTAAATGAAGCAACCAAATCTTAAATCCAACTACTGGAGCGAGACCTATTTTCCCTCTGTCAAAGTTCGTTCTAAAGAACAAGTTTGCGCCATATGTTAACCCAATTCTGTGCGGTTTAACCCAATATCCAGCATCGTAACCCAAGACTTTGTATTTCAAGTTGTAGTTGAATCCCATATGAGCAGCGTGCGTAACGGAATTTAAAAGTCGAATCCTCTTCCATTGTCGCTCAACCCCTACTTCAGGAACAAAGTATTTGCCCTGTTGCAAACCAAAGTAAGGTCCCGTTTTTTTTACATTGATTTTTAGCAGTGGCTTTCTACTTCTCTCAGCAAAATTACCCTGCAAGTCTTGAGAAAAACCAAAACTGGTGACAAAAACAATAAGAACAACTAGAATTTTACTCATCTTTCTTTGTTGACTTGGTACTTTGTTCAAACGAATTTTTTAGGACAATCGTACTTTCTTCAAATGCTGGGATGGTTGCAGTTGTTACAGTTTTTATTGGGTAATACATTATTGATCCAGACTTCGTGCTTTCATCAATGATATCATTTCGTTCATCGTATGCATCTGTGATGATGATAAAACCACTTAAATACAAACACATTTTAAGCAGCCCCAGAAATAAACCAGCAAACTTATTGAGCGGAGACAGTCGCACAAATTTCACTACTTTTTCAATTGCCTTTCCAGCAAAATAAACCATTGCGCCGACAGCCAAAAAAGTAATTGTAAATGCGATTACAGGAACATATTCTGATTTAGAACCAAAATCTTCCGTAATAATTTTAGAGGCATAACTAGAAAAATGTATCCCTGCATAAAGCCCTAAGAAAAGTGCAAGAGTTGTAAACAATTGAATTACAAATCCACTTTTAAAACCATTGTATCCTCCCCAAACCAGAAGGATCACAAAAACTATATCTAAATAATTCACTGATAGATCTAAGGCTTAAATTAATCGCAATCCGAAACTAAAGTTGTACTGAAACTCAATGCGATTTCAGACCACAATTTCGATACTCCATCATCACCACTGTGCAATTCCTTACAGATTGTATTCAACGCAATAATTCCTGCCATTCCGTTCCAGCTGTCAACATCAATTGATGAAGTCCAAGAGAACATTCCGTCTTCCATCGTATAATCGCCTTCAACATCGGCAGTCATTCCATGCATTGTTACTGTCATAGACGCTTTGCCAGTCTCCTCATTTACACTAGCTACTTTTCCTGTAATTTCTGGTGTATTCAAAACCCCAAAGAATTGAGCAGCGATTTTACCATTACGTTCTTCATTCTGCGTTTCAACTGACGCGGTATTCATTTTGAACTGAAGTGATTCTATTACTTCAAAAGGATTTTCAGAAGACTCACTTGTAACAGTTATCTCATTGAATGTTCCGGCCACAGCAACTTTAGCGGTTGTTTTATATGCAACCCATTCAAAATCTGTTGATCCTTCATTGTATGAATAAACACAAATATCTTTATCTGCTTCATCACCTGTTTCGTCCTTTGCTGCGTCTTCACAAGAAGTTAATCCAAGTGTAAATGCCAAAGCTGCTAATGCGAGTATTTTCGTTTTCATCATAATCAATTATTAGTTCGATTCGAAGTTAAGAAAAATTCGAATGTCTTATTCATTTAATGTTGAATGAAATCTAGTTTTCATGAGTCATTCGTGAGATTTAAACAAACGTGAAATAAGGGACTCAAATCATCGAATTTATACCTAATTTTGCCGAATGGATTTTGATGTAGAATTGCGCTTTCAAAAAGTATTAAAGGGACTAGAACCTAATTTTGGTGGAGGACTGGATGTTCAGGCCGTACTGTTTCTTATCGGTGTAAATGAACTAGGCATTGGTTATAAAGAGTTCTCGAAAGCTGAGAAACAAGACCTTCTTCATGTTGCAATTTGCACCTTGCTAGAGCCTTTTGGATATTATGAATATGAAAAGAGAGACGAAGAGAACTGGCCTCATTTCAACCTGTTAAAGCCCCTTCCGAATCTTACTGACCGCGAGCAACAACACCTGATGAAAGAGGCAATTATAGATTACTTCGCACAAAATGAATACGCCGACTTAATCGAGTCATAAATCGACTTCCAACATTAACATAAGGTGGCTATCAAAGCATTATCTAATTTCACTATCTTCGCATTTAAATAAAAATATTCTATGGATTTTTGGATTAAAGCATCGCAGTTATTATTGTCGCTATCCCTATTGATCGTTTTACACGAGTTTGGTCACTATATTCCTGCACGGATATTCAAAACACGGGTTGAAAAATTCTATTTATTCTTCAACTGGAAGTTCTCTTTATTAAAGAAAAAAATTGGAGATACTGAGTGGGGAATTGGATGGATCCCATTGGGTGGATACGTTAAGATTGCAGGAATGATCGACGAATCGATGGACAAGGAACAAATGGAAAAACCTGCTGAACCTTGGGAGTTCAGATCAAAACCAGCATGGCAACGTTTGATTATTATGCTTGGTGGTGTAACGGTGAATCTTATTCTGGGAATGGTGATTTATATTTTTATCGTTTTTACATGGGGAGAAAGACAAATACCTGCACAAGATCTGAAACTTGGAATGGCAATTCATCCTTACATGGAGCAATTCGGTGTTAAGTCTGGCGATAACATTTTAGAAGTTGACGGTAAACCTATAATGCATTTCAGTGATATTACAAAAGAATTATTGCTTCGCGGAGGACGTAAACTAACTGTTCTTCGTCCAAATGGTGAAACCAAAAAGATCACGCTTCCAGAAGATATTGATTACAAACTCTTTATTTCTGGATCAACAGATATTGCCGGTTATAGAAGGGGAACACGAAAAATTTCCGGAGTGATGACATCAATGGATTCAAAGGACAAACTGTTCAAATCGGGCGATGGCATATACAAAATAGATGGAAAGACAATTGACAAAATTGATCTGACAGATAAAGCATATCTATCAAAAAAACACAAAGTAATCATCGTTAGAGATGGTGACACTTCTGAAGTAATAACGAATAAAAAAGAGTTTAAGTCCTTACTTAGAGCTGCACCTGCTATGGCTGGAGGATTGAAACCAAATGACAGTATTATTGCGGTAAACGATCAGCCGATAATTTACCATGATGAAATCGTTTCTCAATTGTACAAGAAACGAAACAAAAGTACCAAGTTGACTGTAATTCGAAACAATTCGGATACGATTAATATAAACGCGTACGTTTCAAAATCGGGATCGGTTGGATTCAATGCTGGTGAATTAACATCCTCGGATACAACAGCTGCAAAAACTATTTACTACGGATTTGGAGCTTCAATTGGCAAAGGAATTGGAAGAGGAACTGAAACTTTAGGGGATTACGTTGGTCAACTTAAATTCATATTCACGAAAAAAGGTGCTTCTAGCTTGGGTGGATTTGGCGCAATTGGTGGCTTGTTTCCATCAACATGGCAATGGCAACCTTTCTGGGAAATCACAGCATTCATCTCAATTATATTGGCGTTCATGAATATCCTTCCAATTCCAGCTTTGGATGGCGGACATGTTGTTTTCTTACTGTATGAAATAATTACTGGGAAAGAGGCTCCAGAGAAAGTATTGGAATACGCGCAATACGTTGGAATTATCATCCTTCTTGGGCTTCTGATCTATGCCAACGGAAATGACATCTTTAAAGCCATAACGGGTTAACGAAGAGGCACTTTTAATTTCTTGTTGAATCCTAATTTTCTTATTTAGGTATTGACATGTGCAATAATTGTGTGCTTTGAGGATTGCCTTTTACGTATTCTTTACCACTAAGACACAAGGCCACAATTTTATAGTTTGGAGAGCTTGACACCAGCAAACCTTAGGTCTACAGTGCATTACTTTCTGTATTGATTTTCAAAAGTGTTCACTTATAAAAAAAGGCCAAGCTAACTAGCCTGACCTTTTGCAATTTCTAATAACCTAATTAGTTTTGAACCTTCGCTAAACTCGAATGAACAGTTCCCGATTCTTTTTGAATTAGCACTACATATTTTCCTGCAGCCAACTCTTCCACATTCATGAAGATGTCATGGCGTCCTTGACTAAGATTTCCATCGAAAACGTCGATTACTTTTTTGTTCATAAAGTCGTACACTTCTATCTTCACCCATTCGGCGTTACAAGCAAAACGAATTGTAGAATGCCCAATGGCCGGATTCGGGAATAAAATAGCTTTGTCTTTTGCTATTTCCTCGTTTTCCTCAATTCCAACGGTACACGCTCCAAGCAACGGATAAAATGAAACAGTATGTTCAAATAGCGATTGAATATCAGCTGTTGCAACCCCAAACCAATCTTTTAAAACGGAGGCGTAGACATCCCTGAAATCGATTTGCATCGGGATTCCTTCTTGGTTCACAACATTATTTCCAATAACCGGATTTGGGCCCATTATATTAAAGTCCAAACAGGTTCCAAATAAAAACAATGGTGCAGCATCTCCGTGGTCTGTTCCCAAACTCGCGTTTGAAGCAACTTGCCGTCCGAATTCAGAAAATGTCATTCCAGCGACCCGGTCCTCAATTCCCATTGAAGCCAAATCGGCCTGGAAAGATGCAATTCCATCAGAAAGCCGTTTAACCAAATCGGCATGTGATCCTTGCGTTGTATCCGTAGTTGAAACTTGCAAATCATGTGTGTCAAATCCGTTTACATTCAAAACATAAACTTTCGATTCGAGACCGCCAGAAATCATATTGGAAACATGATATAATTGCTCTGCAAGTGGATTATTCGCAATAGCATAAAGACTTGCATTTGCATTTCCCGATGTTGCTGCCGCATTAATTTGACTTCCAAATGCATTGGCCTGCTCAATTAGAATAGACAAGTATTCAATGTGATTCCCGTGATATGAACTGTCCGGTATTGATGGACTTGATGTCAAATTATAAACATCCATTGGATCATTTACCGCGTGGCTAAAATTGGCCATTAATCCTTGACAAGTTGAGGAAACCTCATACCCCATGCTAATCGCAAATGGATCTGGATTCGCAGCATTTGGATATGCTGTTGGATAATTGGGGAAGTGATTGTCAAAATTTCTACCCAGCCAACCTGTCTGAGCCTCGGAATCCACAAGTCCTGAACTCCAAATGTCCATTGAGCGAAAATGTGACCTGTTTTGTTCTGGATACCCGACATTCTGGATAATCCCTAATTTTCCATCGTTGTACATTCCTTCCATCCCCGTCATTGCAGGGTGTAATCCAACATCTGTTGTTAAAGGCAAAACCGACAACTCTGGTATCAATACATTACTTCTTTGAATGGTTAAGTTTGAATATTGATCCCGGGGAATAACGGTGTTCAATCCATCATTTCCTCCGTTCAATCTAATAATTACCAATACTCTATCGTCCGCCATATCTGCAACTTTGAACAATTCTTGGGCAACAGATTGAATTTTCAAATTATTTAGCAAAACTGGTGTTCCAGCCATTGCAATAGACATACTTTTTACAAAATCTCTTCTTTTCATAATACCTCTATTTTACATTGTATGGAATTCTGGCATTTGAAATAATCTTGCCAATACTAACTCAACTTTGATTCTAATTGGATCGGAGAATGTCGTATTCCCTAGATTACCAATGTAATCGCTGTACTCAACTGTCCACTCAAAATCGGGCAAGCCGCCTGTTAACATTAACTTCAAGATTAACTTTTGAGCAGCATCGATTCCTTTAGGGGCAAATACATCAGCCATATCATCAATAATGGTCGGTGCGCTTGTTGGATCCGATAACGCATCTACAAAATTCAAAGTATCAATTTTCCAATTGTCGCCATTAACGGATATCCCTGATCCTATCGTAACCCACGCACTCACATCTGTTCTGGTTTTTAAATGCGTCGCATTCACCCACAATTGAGAGTAAGACGGTTCTTGATAATAGGCTGGCCACCCAGCAACACTTGGAGGAGCGGCATAAGCTTGCCCCAATACATCCGCTACATCATACATGTTTAATTGCATCTTATAATCTGTTGACAAGCCAAAAGTTGGTTGAGAGTCAGAACTATTCATCATTGAATACAACATGTCCAAAGGACCTTTGATAAGAGCTCCTCGAACAGAAATATCATAAAAATGCTCGCTTGAAAACAATTCAGTCAGTACAGGAAGTATGTCGTACGAGTTTGCGATTAAAGTTGCCGCCATTTCAGCAATTACAGTTGTTTCAACCGTTGCTGTCAAATCGTAATTCACAAAATACCTATAAAGCTTTCGACAAATGTAATTCGCAACTTCATCTTGCTGAAATATCACATCTATATAGTCAGCGTATTCATTCGCTCCATTGTTCACTATTGTTGCTGATCCAAAAGCAGAAGAAAGTGTTTTCGTTGTTTGATCGTGCAATACTGTATTGTAGACTTGAATAACACCTGTAAGTGAGTCGCTACGCAATCCGTCAACGTAATATCCTGTTAATATTTTTGCCCCTTCAGCCACATCCTGCTCCGTATAATTGGTGTAATCACCAGGTCCAATTTGAGGTCCTTTACCGATTGTAAATAACTCCAATAGTTCTCTTGCAAAATTTTCATTTGGATCGAACACATTATTCGTTGCGCCATTTAAAAACAACAACATCGCAGGATTAATTGTCACATCCTTTACCATTTGCTTAAAATCTCCTAAGGCATGCGAGCGCAAGAGCATGTGGTAATCATAAGTCGCACGAGAATCTAGAGAGAAAGTAGCAGAAAAATGATTGTGCCAAAACAAACACATTTTTTCTGCGATCGTAACTTGCTCTTTGTTTAACCGTTCCATACTCCAAGCACCTAAAGACAACAACCTCGCATTTTCCACCATTTGTGCATCGATTGGATTGGAAGGATATAAAGCGGTGACCCAAGTATTCCCCTGAGGAACAATCGACTCACCCGGATGAAATGTTAACGGATCACCCAATACAGGGATTTGTAGTAATGAAGCTACCGTAGCAGCCATTCCATTTGCTACAGCATCTAAAATTTCTTGATTCTGAGGTCCAAATGTAGTTCTTCGAAGTAGATGGCCTGCTTCAGCTTTCGTCCAAGGTCCTGTATAGGGAGTCATGCTGTATGAAACTCCGCTTACCGGTTGATTTTCGGGCATAGGTGATTAAGTGTTGGTTTTCATCTACAATTTACAAAATTGAAACCAATTACAAAATTCAATAAACCCTCTAGTTTACAGGCATTTAAAAAAGTCAACGAGCGTCTTTTTTTTCTACACTTTCAAGGATGAGATATTTCGAATTAAGCCTGGAAATTTTGTTCTTTTCACCGCGCTTTTCCTAAACAATTCTTGGAATACTTCTTCGGTTAAATCATCCCAATCGTGCTTGGACATTTTCAATAAATCTTCATGTGGATTAAACCAAGGTTCAGAATGTGGTTTTGAAAATCGATTCCAAGGACAAACGGATTGGCAGATGTCGCAACCAAACATCCAATTGTCCATCTTACCCTTAAACTCGCTGGGCATGATTTCATCCTTAAGTTCGATGGTTAAGTATGAGATACATTTCGATCCATCAATAACATAAGGCTCGACAATCGCATCTGTTGGGCACTCATCAATACATTGCGTGCATGTTCCACAATAATCTTTGATAGGACCATCGGGTTCAAGTTCGAGGTCGAGGATCATTTCAGCAATAAAGAAAAAAGATCCGTGTTTGGGGTTGATGATGTTTGCATTCTTTCCCATCCAACCTAGACCACTTTTCTTCGCCCAAGCCTTGTCCATAACTGGAGCTGAATCGACGAAGACCCTCCCACCTACTTCGCCAATTTCATCTTGAATAAATTGATAGAATTCTTTCAGCTTGTCTTTGATGATAAAATGATAGTCCTTCCCGTAGGCGTATTTAGAGATTTTCGGAGCTTCTGGATCTGTTTGTTCATCTTCCGTATAGTAATTCAATAAAAGGGAGACTACAGATTTTGCATCGTCAACAAGCAATCGAGGATCCAATCGTTTGTCGTAATGGTTTTCCATGTAATTCATTTTCCCATGGTAACCGAGCTTCAGCCAATTGTCTAGTTGTTTTGCTTCTTCCGCTAAAAAATCGGCATTTGAAACCCCACAAAAAAAGAAGCCAAGCTCTTTCGCTTTTTGCTTTATTTTCTGAGTGTGAATTTCTTTTAAGTTCATCGGAAATAAAATTGTTCCATATTAAGGGAGTTAGGTATTAGAATAATCCACCTTGAGTAGGTCCTGGAACAATTCCTAAATGCAAAAATGCTTTTTCGGTCGCTTTTCTACCGCGAGGAGTTCTCATTAAGAACCCTTCCTGAATTAAGTATGGCTCGTAGACTTCTTCAATCGTTCCTGCGTTTTCACCAATTGCAGTGGCAATGGTTGACATTCCAACTGGTCCACCGCGAAATTTCTCAATAATTGTAGAAAGAATCTTATTGTCCATTTCATCAAGGCCATTTTGATCCACGTTTAATGCTTCTAAGGCATGATTCGTGATTTCAAGTGTAATTGTTCCATCCCCTTTGATTTGTGCGAAATCACGTACGCGTCGTAGCAACGAATTTGCAATTCTAGGCGTACCTCTACTTCTACTCGCTATTTGGTATGCTGCCTCTTCAGTTGTTGGAATACCTAACAAACCTGCCGAACGTTCAACGATCAATGTTAAAGTCTTTGCGTTATAATAAGACAACCTTGAATTGATTCCAAAACGAGCTCTGAGCGGCGAGGTCAAAAGACCTGATCTCGTTGTCGCACCAATTAAAGTAAATGGATTCAAATCGATTTGTACCGTTCTAGCGTTGGGTCCAGAATCGATAAGAATGTCAATTTTGTAATCTTCCATTGCCGAATACAAGTACTCCTCAATGATCGGGCTTAATCTATGAATTTCATCAATGAACAAAACGTCTCCTCGTTCAAGGTTAGTTAAAAGGCCTGCTAAGTCACCGGGTTTATCCAAAACAGGTCCACTCGTGATTTTGCAATTCACTCCTAATTCATTCGCAATAATATTGGCCAAGGTTGTTTTACCTAAACCTGGTGGTCCATGAAGTAGAACATGATCCAATGGTTCATCGCGAAATGCCGCTGCTTGAACAAAGACTTCAAGGTTTGCCACTACCTTTTCCTGACCTGTAAAATCTTCAAGCCGTTTTGGCCTTAAAACTTTATCGTAATCCTGATCATTGTGGCTTTCTGATTCCTCCTTATAATCGAATGATTCTTCCATTCTAATTGTTCTCTGTCAATTTAATTATTATCGCGGCTTTAGCGTTTGCTCTTCAACTCCTAGCGGAGTTTCTTTTAAAACATCAACCCAAATCAAATGTACAAAAAAAGCCCCTTCCGATAACTCGGAAAGGGCTTACTATATTAAAGTATATTTCTAATGACCTTCTTTTTCACCTTCCCTTAATGGAACATTTTGTGGAACGAAATCAACATCGTATCCAGGCTTAGAATAATCATAAGGCCATCTGTGAACAGTTGGTAACTCACCATGCCAGTTTCCGTGAATATGTTCTACCGGAGTAGTCCATTCCAATGTTGTTGATGACCATGGGTTTTGAACTGTTTTAGGTCCTCTTGCAACACTATAAAAGAAATTGAATAAGAATAACAATTGTCCCAGGGCCGCAAAGATCGCAAACATTGTAATAATTACATTCAGGTCCATCATCATTTCCCCCGTAACCGCATCGAAATCTTTATATACAGTATAATCATAATAACGTCTTGGTGCTCCAGCAATTCCTACGAAGTGCATTGGGAAGAATACCCCGTAAGCACCAACAATAGTAACCCAGAAGTGAGCGTAACCCAATCGAGTATTCATCATTTTTCCGAACATTTTTGGGAACCAGTGGTAAACACCGGCGAACATTCCAAAGACAGCTGACAGACCCATTACCACGTGGAAGTGGGCAACTACGAAGTATGTATCGTGAATTGCAATATCCAATGCAGCATCAGCCAAAATAATTCCTGTTACACCACCTGTAATGAACGTTGATACAAGTCCAATTGCAAACAACATTGCTGGAGTGTAGACAATTGACCCTTTCCAAAGCGTAGTAATGTAGTTAAACACTTTAACGGCTGATGGAATAGCAATTAGTAAGGTTGTAAATACGAATACACTACCTAAGAATGGATTCATACCCGTTATAAACATATGGTGTGCCCATACAATAAACGATAAGAAACCAATTGCTAGAATAGACCCAATCATCGCTCTATATCCAAAGATTGGTTTTCTTGAATTCGTTGCGATAACTTCAGAAGACAATCCAAGGGCAGGAAGAAGTACAATGTATACTTCTGGGTGACCTAAGAACCAGAATAGGTGTTGGAACAATAGTGGTGAACCACCATGTTGCGTTAACATCTCTCCATTTACAATAATGTCAGAAAGGTAGAAACTCGTTCCTGCCAATCTATCCATTATTAATAGAAGTACCGCTGACAATAATACTGGGAAAGAAAGAACACCAAGAATAGCTGTTACGAAGAATGCCCAAATTGTAAGTGGCAGTCTTGTCATTGTCATTCCTTTAGTACGTAAGTTCAACACAGTAACGATATAGTTCAAAGATCCAATTAAAGATGAAGCAATGAAAACCGCCATTGAGAATAACCATAAAGTCATACCCAATCCTGATCCGCTGATTGCCTGTGGCAAAGCCGATAAAGGAGGATAAATCGTCCAACCTGCCATTGCTGGCCCTGTCTCGATGAATAATGAACCAAACATTATCAATGATGAAACAAAGAAGAACCAAAAAGACAACATGTTCAAGAACCCTGATGCCATATCACGTGCACCAATCTGTAATGGAATTAAGAGGTTCGAGAATGTACCAGATAAACCACCAGTTAGCAGGAAGAATACCATAATAGTACCGTGAATTGTCACCAATCCTAAATACATATCTTCTTTCATAACTCCACCCGGAGCCCAAGTGTCGCCAAGGAAAAACGATACGAAATCAGAACTTTCTCCTGGCCATGCCAATTGAATTCTAAATAATATAGATAACAACATTGCCACAACCCCCATGAATATTGCAGTCATTAAGAACTGCTTCGCTATCATTTTATGGTCCTGACTAAAGATGTACTTTGATACGAAACTTTCCTCGTGGTGTCCGTGATCATCGTGATGCCCACTTGCATCATGCGCTACTGCCGCCATTTATCCTAGTTTAAATTTATTCTTAATCCGTTATTTTCTTACTTAGCATCAATTGATGGAATATCAAGATTTGCTTTCTTTTCAAGTTCAACTTTTAAAGCTTCTAACTCGCTTTGTGTTGGTGTTGGTAAAAGTGTATTCATACCCTTCTTATATGTATGGGCAAATGTCGCTTCATGAACCTTACCTCTTTTAAGAAGAATTTTCTTGCCTTCATTATTAAGAACGAATTTTCCTTTTCCATCCTTTCTGTAGACACCATTCATCCACTCATCGTAAGTTTTAGCATCAAGCACTTCAACCAACATTTTCATTTTATAATGCGCTCCACCACAAATCTTATTACACATAAGAATGTAATTGAAGTTTTCATCTTCCTTAATCTTCTGCATTTCTTCCGTAGTAACGTCCGGAGTGAATTTAAATCGAGTCGTCATTCCTGGAACAGAGTTCATTTGAACTCTGAAGTGTGGAAAGTAAGCTGAGTGAATTACGTCTTTAGATCTGAAATTCATTTCATACTCTTGATCAACACATAAATACAATGTATCTGTTTGGATGATATCATCATATGCATTGGTATCGATCTTGTCATCATGACGTTTTTTCATCTGATACAGCATTCGAATCAATCTTTCTCTTCTTGATAATTCAACCAACATCAAATCACGATCTTCAGAATTCATTACTATATTAGGATCGTTCAGTGTTGTTTCAAGATAACGAATGCTTTTAGTATTCAAATATCCGTCTTCCATATAAAGAATTGCTGAATCGATAGTTTCAGTTGTCATTAAGGCCAATGGATTATTCTCCTCATGTGTCAATTTATAATCAAAACGACCTAACTTGTTATCCATACCACTATAACGCGCAGTCCAATCGAACTGCTTCGAAAATAACTCAACTCGGATAGCTTCTTTACCTGCAGGATCAGTGGTTGTATTCCAAACTCTTAATCCAAGAATAATAATAACTGCAAGAACAACAGCAGGAACAACTGTCCAGATCATCTCAAGCTTGTTGTTGTGCGGGTAATACAGCGCTGGCACTCCCGGCCTTTTCACATACTTGTATGCGAAACCAAACAACAATGCATTTGTCAAGAAGAAAACCGCGATAATGATAATGAGGTTCAAATCCATCAACCAATCCGTTTCTCTACCGTGCACTGAAGCTGCCATTCCTCTTCCTGTCCATCCGTATTTTAACATCAACCAGATGAAACCTCCGAACAACAACACCATGAATACCATCATCATTGTCGCGTTGAATCTATTGTCGCGATTGCTGATGTCGGATTCAACCTTTTTCGAAAGTTTTGAGGATAATTCGTAAACGCGCATCAAATGAGCTAACGCTACAACTCCTAAAACTATTACTAATAATATGATCAATTTAGTTACCATCTATATATGTATTATCTGTACTAACGTTTATTAAATCTCGTGGTGTATACTTTCGTCCAAGAAAGGGTGATTAACCGGTGTTAATGGTGCCTTGGTTAGATTTACAAGAACTATCCTTATGAAAGCCCCGGCCAACAACAATACCATTCCAATTTCGATCAATCCAATTGTTCCATTTACTCCAAGTGTTCCTGGTGCTACCATCATGTATACATCAAGCCAGTGCCCAGACAAAATAATCAATCCAACGAAAGTTAGAATTCCAGAATGTCTCTTTGCATCCCTCGACATCAAAAGTAACATTGGAAATGCAAAGTTAATGATGAACATCGTGAAATATAGTATTTGATAATTTTCAATTCTTGCAAGGTGGTAAACTGTTTCCTCTGGAATATTTGCATACCAAATCAACATATACTGTGAGAACCAAAGATAAGACCACAAGAAAGAAGTCGCGAATGTCCATTTACCAATATCGTGAATGTGACTTTCGTTTACCTTAGGTAAATAACCTTGTTTTTTTAAATAAAGTGTTAATAAGACCAATACCGTCATAGCTGAACACCACATTCCTGCGAATACGTACCAACCGAATAATGTAGAGAACCAGTGAACGTCAATTGACATAATCCAATCCCAAGAAGAAGTTGAACTAAACACAGCAAAGAACACCAAGAACAACGCACCTTTTTTATAATTCTTAAAGTGAATTTCTGTTCCCCCAACTCTATCTTCTTCAAGTGATCTTTTTCTAAATCCTGTCCAGAAGATGTAATAAGTCCCTAAGTAAATAATGGTTCTAACCCACCAGAAAATCATGTTTAAGTAACCCGTTTTACCTTCAATGATTGGATCGTAAAGATCGTTTCCTGGAGTTGTATATTCTGGATTCATCCAAGAATAAATATGACCACCTTCAGTAACAGAAATGACAATGAAAACCAAAATCATTAATCCTATTCCGTATGGCAAGAACCCTGCAATACCCTCAATTAGTCTTTTAACAGTCGCGTACCAACCTGTTTCAGTTGCATAGGCAAGAGCCAAGAAGAAAAGTGCTCCTAATCCAATAGAGAAAAAGAAGAAACTACTTACTAAGCTACTTCCTAAAACGCGCGGTAAAATCTGGTGATTATCAAAGTTGATGATAATACCAATTGCAGTAAACACGACACCAATCGCCATAAGCACGAGTGTAAGTGTTTTTGCTTTATTTGTTATTTTAAATTCCATCCTAATTTGTTCGTCAGTTTTTATTTCTTACTATTCCTATTCAGGAGTACCTGCATCTGAAGGGTCACTTTCATTCATTGGATTTTCGCCATCCATAGGGTCAGTATCCAATGTAGCTTTTCCTTTATCTCCATATGTTTTGTCTTGGAACTTTCTGATATAGTGAACTAAAGTCCAAATCTCCTTCTTATTAACAAGAGATCTGTGCGATCCCATAGATCCTTTTCCGTAATAGATAGAGTAAAACATTTGACCATCACTTAATGCAGTTAGTCCTCCATAATCAGGGACACCAGCAAACGTTTCATTGACCATCATTTCACCGTTACCGTCTCCTTTTTCACCGTGACAGTGAGAACAATTATTGTTGAACAATGTTTTACCTGACGCTAATGTTTCGTTCGTCCAAGTTGTATCAGTCGTACCCTTCTTAACTTCAAAACTATAAAGCATCTTCATCGGATTCTTATCAGCTGCGGCTAATTCGTACGTATTAATACTAGCTGGCGACAACTCTTCCCCAAACATTCCATGCGATTCTCTATAATCGTTGTTCGCCATTCTGTGATAAGGAAGCATAAGGCTTACCTCTGCAGAGTCTGTCCCATAAAAAGGAACCGTTCCGTTCGGTGGTGTCATTGCTGACAACCTCATTTTCGCGTCTACGTTTTCGTTTTCTCTAATGTGACCATAATCAACATACGGTTCTACAGCTGGTGATCTGTACATGTCTGGCATATATTCCAATCCTGCGCTATCTGGATCCGCTGAACACGAACCTAATAACACAGCTGAAACCGCTATTACCAAACCTCCTACTATTTTAAAATTCATTTTCATCAGTCTTGTATGAAAAAATTAAGCTACGTCTTTTTGATCTAACTCTACAATACCTGTTTCCTTCACCATCGCTTCCAACTCTTCAGCTGAAAACTGCGAATTATCAGATGTTCTCAATTCAATTACGAATCTATCATCTGTTGTTCTTGGGTCAGGATTTTGAGCTGGCATTCCAGGCAATATTTTATTTCTAAGGAAATAAGTAATCGCCATTCCGTGCGCTGCACAAAGAACAGTAAACTCAAATGTAATTGGGATAAACGATAAGATATTATCCATGTAAGTGAAGTTTGGTTTACCACCAATGTTCATTGGAAAATCGACAATCATGAAATATCTCAATCCAAGAGTTGCGAGTGTCAACCCAAACAATCCGAAAATGAATGCCATAATTCCTAGCCGCGTGTTCTTAATTCCAATAATTGGATCTATACCGTGAATAGGAAATGGCGAGAACACCTCAGAGACCTTTACACCTTTCGATACCAACTTCTTTGCGCCGTCTTTAAGCACATCGTCGTCGTCATACATTGCATATATTACTTTACCTGCCATGTCTTTAATTATTAGCTTTCATTAATTCCTTTGCCTGAGAGGCCCAATCTTCTTTTTCAGCTTTACCTGGGAACTTACCCGTTAAAGCATCCATTATATCGTACTCTGCCTTTGTCATTTTGCTAATTTGATCAAACGTCCAAATACCTGCGTCATTCAATACCGTTTCAAACGCTGGACCTACACCAGACAATTTCTTTAAATCATCTTTGTTCGATTCATCTGCCGTTCCAATTGTTCCAAGTAAATCGGAAGGAGCATCATTTGCTGATGCATCATCCTTAATCTCATCAGCTACTGGTGCAACGACTGGTGCTTCAATCACAGGAGTTGGAGTTGGTTCTGGTCTGTGATCGTCTGGAGCATTCTTATAAGATTCTCCTGAAGATTTAAGAATAGTTTTTAATTCGTTCAATGCCAATACTGGGAAGAAACGTGCGAATAACAGGAAGAACACAAAGAACAACCCAATTGTTCCAATATATACACCTAAATCAATGTGACTTGGATAGTGCATACTCCATGAGGATGGCAGGTAATCTCTGTGTATAGAAGTTACAATAATTACGTAACGTTCGAACCACATACCAATGTTTACTACGATTGATATGATGAACGTAAAGATTAAACTTCTCCTTAGTTTTCTAAACCACATTAATTGCGGTGAAACAACGTTACACGTCATCATCGCAAAGTAAGCCCACCAATAAGGACCTGTTGCACGGTTAATGAATGCATATGCTTCGTATTCAACACCAGAGTACCATGAAATGAACAACTCAGTAATATATGCAGTACCGACAATGGATCCTGTTACCATAATTACAATGTTCATGTACTCGACATGCTTGTGATGAATGTATGCCTCTAATCCCATTGCCTTACGCATAACGAGCAGCAGTGTTTGTACCATTGCAAATCCTGAGAATACCGCACCTGCCACAAAATAAGGAGGAAAAATAGTTGTGTGCCAACCAGGTATAACTGAAGTGGCGAAATCAAACGATACAATCGAGTGTACAGAGAATACTAATGGAGTAGCTAAACCAGCTAGTACAAGAGAAACAAGTTCAAATCTATTCCAGTTTTTTGCTCTTCCTGACCAACCGAAAGAAAGAATAGAATACATCTTCTTTGGAATAGGTCTTTTTGCTCTATCTCTAATTGTTGCAAAATCAGGAATCAAACCAATGTACCAGAATACTAATGATACAGAAAGATACGTTGAAATGGCGAAAACATCCCACAGTAGAGGTGAGTTAAAGTTTACCCAGAGTGAACCGAACTGGTTTGGTAAAGGCATTACCCAATATCCTACCCAAAGACGTCCCATGTGAATCAACGGGAACAAACCTGCCATAAACACGGCGAAGATTGTCATTGCTTCAGCGGAACGGTTAATCGCCATCCTCCATTTTTGACGGAAGAGTAAAAGTACAGCCGAAATCAAGGTTCCTGCGTGTCCAATACCTACCCACCAAACGAAGTTGGTAATATCCCAAGCCCAACCTACGGTCTTATTCAATCCCCATACACCGACACCTGTACCCAATAGATACAAGATACATCCGATTCCGTATAGACCAATGATCAAAGCAATCCCGAACAGGATATACCACATTCTAGGTGCCTTGTCCTCAATTGGTCGACATACATCTTCTGTAATGTCATGATAGGTCTTGTGACCTAGTATGAGGGGTTCTCTAATTGCTGCTTCCTTATGCATTACAATAGCTTTTATTTCGGTTAATGTTGACTATGTTTCTTTGCTCCGTGTCCTTCTTCCTTATGCTCAATTTTTTGATGCTTTGCTAAGTCTTTATTCTCTTCGTTACGCACCTTAACCTTGAACCAAACATTCGGTTTAACACCTACTTCCTCCAATGCTTGGTAGGCTCTGTCATCATCTGCGCTCTTACGAACCATTGATTTCAAATCATTCCAGTCACCAACAGTAATTGCGTTTGTTGGACAAGCATCAGAACATGCTGTAGAGTAATCTCCATCAGCAACAGCTCTTCCTTCTGACTTAGCGTCTAGTTTTCCTGCTTGAATTCTTTGAACGCACATAGAACATTTCTCCATTACACCTCGTGTTCTAACGGTAACGTCTGGATTTAATACCATACGACCTAGATCATCTTGTGCTGGGTTAATTTCTAATTGTGCTTTGTAAGAAGGGTAGTTGAACCAGTTAAAACGACGTACTTTATAAGGACAGTTGTTCGCACAATATCTTGTACCGATACATCTGTTGTAGGTCATTTGATTCAATCCTTCATTACTATGTGTTGTTGCTGCTACCGGACAAACTGTTTCACAGGGTGCGTGATTACAGTGGTGACACATCATTGGTTGGTGAACAACCATTGGGTTTTCAGCTGCCTTTTCAGCCAGTCCAAAATCAAATGTGTCTTTATCCTTTCTTTGACCAGGAGCTGCCTCCTGTGGAGATGCAAAATAACGGTCAATTCTCAACCAGTGCATTTCACGACCTCTTCTTACCTCATCTTTACCTACAACCGGAACGTTATTTTCCGATTGACAAGCAATCAAACAAGTACCACATCCGATACAAGATGAAAGGTCAATAGTCATACCCCAACGGTGACCAATATTTTCAACTGGATGTGCATCCCATAAATCGAAATCCGACATCGGTTTATCAACGTGATGTCCGTGCTCGTCTAATTTCTTTAATGTCCAAGTTGGGTTGTATGCTTCTTTGCTATTTGGCTTATCGTAAGTAGTTTTAGTCGTTTCTCTAATAATTGAGTGACGCGCCATTACTGTTGAATGAATCTGCGTCGCTGCTATAGGATGAATACCTTCCGCTTTCTTAAGTGTACCAGAACCGTAAGTCGTGTACGTTCCATTTGAAAGGCTCGTGAAAACAAAAGCGTTCGCTCCAATTGAAGCAGGCTTTCCATTCGCACCTTCTACATAACCACCGTATTCTTTCGTTTGATAAGCTCCCTTACCAATTTTTTCTCCATTTCCACCTCTACCATATCCAAGAGCAACACCTACAGTGCCGATTGCTTGCCCTGGTAATGGGAAAACTGGAAGCGTAATGCTTTTCCCGTTTACTTTAACAGTCGCCTTATTTAATCCGTTTTCTTGATCGAAAGTAGTTGCATAACCATCTTTCAACATTGTCACAGGATTCATTGTAAAGTAGTTGTCCCAAGTTGCTTTGGTCATTGGATCTGGCATCTCTTGCAACCAAGGGTTGTTTGCATGCGCACCAACTCCCATTGCTGATTTCTGATACATTACTACTTCAGTACCGCTTGCTTTCGCAAATTTCAATCCTGCCATTGAGTTAGCCTTGAAATTTGGGTTTGAAGTTTCAACTTCCATCATGTTATCACAACTGTTGTGAACCATCATGTTCCAATAGGTATGGAAGTCTGAGTATTTTGTTTGTCCAGCATCTTGGAAGCCCTTTAAGTCCCAATTGTTCTGAATAAAATTGTGTGCTACTTGAGAATCTTTACCTCCTCTTGTTTCTTCACCCGCCCATACTAAGAAAGACTCTAGTGCTGCTGCAGTGTTATGAAGAGGGCGAATCGTTGGTTGAGCTATACTAACGTGGTTCATAACCGGCCGAGCATCAGCCCAAGATTCAAGTGGATGAAGGTCAGACGCAACATACTTACAATTTGTTGCAGTTTCGTCAGCGTAAAGCGACATTGAAACTGAAGTCTTCACTTTTTTCAATCCTTCTGCAAATGCTTTACCGTTTGGAAGTGTGTAAGCTGGATTTACTCCGTAAAGAATAACTCCATCAGGTCCATTTCCGTTGGCAACATCATTCGCAAATTTGCTCATTTCGGAATCGTCCGATTTGAACATTCTAATTTCGTTGTTAACGTTTATTGTTGAGTTGTACGCTCCTAAAACGTGATTCAATTTATTCGTAAGAATTTGAACCGAAGTTTCATTCGATCCACATACAACTAAAGAATCAGACTTAGAATACTTAAGTGCAACGATTGCTTTATCAGCTGCCAATTTTGCTTTTGTCTCTAAAGTAGATGAAACGCCAGAATCAAAATTAAATGCTTTCAAGATATACGAAAGAACATTGGCTTGCTCAGAAGGCTTGATCATTGCTCTAACGTCCGCGTTAGAACCAGTAATCGACATCATTGATTCGAATTGGAAGTGTTTAGACATCCATTCACCATCTGGGTTTCTTGTTTTTCCGTATTGAGGCGTAAACACAGTTGGCATTAACCATGAACTCAAGAAGTCAGCACCTACAGAAACAATTGTTTTTGCTTTAGAAAAGTCATAATTAGGGATAATTCCTTGCTCGTCATCATTAGGATTTTCAATTTCATTCCCCTCTGCGTCCATTGTTGGCGCGCTAAAACTTCCGAAAGTAGCTTTATTTGCAGCTCTCATTCCTGCATACGAAACTGCATCGTATTCGATGTGTTCGAATTTATCTTCACCAATAGATTTACCCAATAACGATATTGCGTCTCTCATTGATGGACTAATAATTGTATTAGACACAAGAACAACCTTATTGGCTGATTTCAATCCTGCCTTAACACCTTTATCAAGGTCTCTATATGATTTAGCTTCACCTTTAATAGTAGGTCTTGTCAATCTTTCGCTATCGTAAAGCCCTAAAACAGACGCTACAATTTGCGGATTGATAGCACCACTAGTGATTCCGTAATCTTTATTTCCTTTTACGAAAATTGGTCTCCCTTCTCTTGTTTTTACAAGAATACTTGCATATGACATACCGTCGTAGTAAGTAGAAGCATACCAAGTTGGCATTCCAGGAGTAACGTTTTCAGGTTTATTTACATAAGGAATAGCCTTAGTTACAGGAGCCTCACATGCTGCAACTGTAGCTGCGGCAACACTAAACCCTAAAAACTTGAGGAAGTCTCTACGCCCTGTAGATGACTCTTGTAGACTTTCATCGCCCAAAAATTCTTCAACTGAATTTTGTGCTGGAAACTCTTTATCGCCGGATTCTAGGAATTGTGGAGTTTCTTTCAACTCATCAATTCCTTTCCAATATTTTCTTTCCATTGCCATATTCTTATTTCGAATTCTTCTAGTACTTTATTAATAATGGCACTTCGCGCATTCCCATCCGCCAAGCTCTTTAACAGTTACTTTATCATCATCCAAGTAATCACTGTAAAGAGCTTTGTCACCACTTAAAAGTCTTTTGTGAATTTCATTATAATAACCATTCTTGCCTTGATCTTTTGTATTGATTGGTCCTACAGAAATCTCTTTCTGCTCGTGGCATTGAAGACACCAACCCATTGTAAGTGTTGGCTTAGTGAAATTAATACCGCCCTCAATATTTTCCTTAACAGCATTCAACTCCTCTGAAGTTCTAACTTTTGCTGTTTCATTCATTGTAGTCATATCGCCATGACACTGTGCACAATCCACTCCACCTACACCAACGTGCTGTTTGTGATTGAAATAAACGTGATCCGGTAAAACGTGGACCTTGTTCCAGATAATTGGCTTCGTAACATTTGTATATTTCATACCATCCCAACCTGCAGCATCGTAGATTTTTTGAATTTGAGCAACTTGCTCTCCTTCACCTTTGATTTGCTTGTGACAATTCATACATACATTAACAGTAGGAAGACCGGCCGATTTAGATTCAGTAACTGAGTTGTGACAATAGTTACAATCAATACCATTCAAACCCGAATGCACATCATGCGGAAATGCAATTGGCTGAGACGGCTGATACCCTTCGACAACTCCAATAGTATAAAGCCCTAAGAATAATGTAACTATTAGTCCCACTAAGACTATCAATCCACCAAATCCAACGTATTTTTTATTTATCCAAGCCCATTGTTTAAATTCGTCAAAATAGCTCATGGTTGAATTAAAAGTACCACCTGAAGCTTCAACATCAACACTTTTCAATTGGCGACGAACACCTCCTACTGATAGGACAATCACCACAAACAACCCACCAACAACATACCAGATCCAACCAAGACCTGATTCTTCAGTATCACCTTCTACACCAGTAGCTCCTACAGGACCTCCACTGTTGGTAGGAGCCACCACTTGTGCATCAACCCAATCCAAGATTGAGATGATTTCTTCATCAGAAAGTTGATTGCCGAATTTTGTCATTGCAGAACCCGACCATGAAATCCGTTCTTTTGCGAACGAATTCATAGCTGCTGCTACATCTTGATTACGAACCCATTGGATAATAACCTCTTCACCTGCACCTCCTTCTTCCCAACGATCTCTTACACCGTAGAGCTTAGGTCCAGTCATGTCATCAAATACTTTGTGACATGTTGCACATTTCGCCTTAAAAAGATCACCACCCTGTGCTTGAGAGTTGAATGCCCCTGCTAATAACAATACTGTTAAAGCACTGAGGTGCCATTTGTTAAGATTTCTAAACATCTGACTACTATATACTTTCATATAAAAAACTGTTAGTCTAAAGCCAAAAAACCGCTTTTTGACCCAAACAAATTTAGCAGAATTGTGTCATTCCGTGACAGTTTTATGACAATTTTGGCTCAGAAATATTTAATTTAAAATGATTCTAAATAAGCTTTATCGTCCATATATATTCAACTAATGGATTTACAACTAATTCGCTAGGAAAATCAAAAGCTTCGGCATGAAGATTGATTAAACAATTTTGTATTTTTACATAATAGAAATGAACGACGATTATGATTAAGAACTTAATAATTGGATTAATTTGCATTAGCAGTTCTGCATTATTTGCACAACAGGGAGATGTCAAGGTTGTTAAAGACGGTCGAATTAATGCTCTTGTAGCGAAGCAAAGTCAGATTACTCCTCCAGAAGTACAGCCACATATAGATGGCTATAGAGTGCAATTGTACTTTGATTCAGACCGAGGGAACATTAATGATGCACGTTCAAGATTCATTTCTCGATTTCCTAAGATTGATACATACGTGGAATTCAAAACACCTAACTTCTTTTTAAAAGTGGGAGATTTCAGAACTCGATTGGAAGCTGAGAAAGTAAAGGCTGCTATTGAGACAGAGTTCCCTGCGAGCTTTATTATTAAAGAAGACGTCTTTTTACCTCGCTTAGAGAAAGAAGATTCGTTCAATAAATGATTTTATCAAAATTTCAATGAACCATTCTTTTGGGAAGGCATACAAGTTATGCAGTAAGAAACTCATTGATGAGGTTTTTGAGTCTGGTGTGACAGTAAAATCTTACCCGCTTATCGCAAAGTACAAAAAGGTTGACCTTAAAAATGACGCACCATTTCAAATGGTGATTTCCGCTCCAAAGAGAACCTTTAAAAATGCGTTTCAGAGAAACAGAATAAAGCGGTTGTGTAAAGAGGCTATTAGAATGAATAAACAGATTCTGGAAGAGCCATTAATTAATAAAAAAATAACCCTCGGCATTTGCCTAATATACAGTGCCAAAGAAGAGTTGGCCGTTGAACTTTTGAATCGTAAAACTAAAAAACTGTTCAATAAAATAATAGATGATTTAGATGAAAATATTTAGATGTAACAAATTCATTTCAAGAGCAATCACCATTGTTCTTCTTTCAATATCGAGTGTTTCACACTCTCAGTCCAATGGGTTTGAGGTTGTAAGAAGCTTAGAGTTAATGGATCAAATATACGAGTACTTGGAAAAGTATTATGTAGATGATTTAAATGCTGGAAGTCTTTCTAAAACTGCGATTGACGCAATGCTAAAAGAACTCGATCCATATACAGTCTATTATCATGAAACAGACATTGAAGATTACCGTCTCATGACAACTGGACAATACGGAGGCATTGGTGCCTTGATTAGAAAAATGGGTGATTACACTTATATTTCTGAACCCTACGAAGGAAACCCGGCGCAGGGTGCTGGTTTAATGGCCGGTGATAAAATCATTGAAATTGATGGCAAAGACATGAAAGGAAAGCCTTCTAGTGAAGTTTCTTCTGCTTTGAAAGGCCCGAAAGCAACTAAGGTTAATATATTGGTTGAACGAGATGGTGGCGAGATGGTGACTGTTTCATTCGAGCGTGCTGAGATAAAAATTCCGGATGTTCCATATTCAGGAATGATCAATGAAAACGTAGGATATATTAAATTGAGTGGCTTCACGAAAACGGCCTCTCAAGAAGTAATCAAGGCATACGGTGAATTGAAGTCTGAAGGAATGCAAAAACTAGTATTTGACTTACGAGGTAATGGAGGTGGCCTTTTGATCGAAGCGGTAAAAATCGTAAATATGTTTATTCCCAACAATCAAATTGTTGTTACTACTAAAGGCAGAGTCGCAGAAGAAAATAGATCTTATAAAACTATGGATAGTCCTATTGATCTAGGCATCCCAGTTGTGATATTAGTCGATGAAGGGTCTGCTTCGGCAAGTGAAATCGTTTCAGGAAGTTTACAAGATTTAGATCGCGCTGTTATTGTAGGAATACAGTCTTATGGAAAAGGTCTTGTTCAAAGAACGTACGATTTGGACTATGGATCAAAAATGAAATTGACAATAGCAAAGTACTACACACCTTCAGGTAGGTGTGTGCAACGATTGGAATATTACGACAAATTAGATGGTGATAACGTTGAAGAAATTCCCGATTCGCTGATTCAAATTTTTAAAACGAAAAACGGACGTGACGTTATAGACGGAAGAGGCGTTGAACCAGATGTTGAGGTTGACTTGAAAGAATTTAGCAGATTGACGGCGACTTTATTCCGTGAAAATTTAGTTTTCGACTATGCTACCCAATATTTCTATTCGCACCGCGAAGATGAGATGCCGGTAGACTTCTCTTTGCCTAATGCGGACTATGAAGCATTTAAAAAATTCGTTTTGGAACATGATTTCACCTATTCAACAGCCTCTGAAGAGATGTTGAAGAAAATGAAGAAAACAGCAGAGGAAGAAGGATTCTATGACGACATGAAAACTCAATATGACTTACTTCTAGAAAAAGTAGTTCCGTCTAAAGAAAGAGATTTAGAAAAATTTAAGCCGGAGATTATCCGTTTGGTTGAAAACGAAATTGTTTCACGTTACCATTTCCAAAAAGGAAGAGCGCAACATGCATTTAAAGATGATGAATACATCAAAGCTGCGATCGAAATTTTCAACAAACAAGATGAGTACAATACTATCTTAGGAAATTAATCGTTTGTCATAATATACGCAAGCACTACTTTATGTTGAACCGAATTTTCGGTGCAAAAACGCACACTTATCTTCATGTTTTGGGTTTGTCTGGATTGGCTTTTGGCCTTCCCTTCAACAAGGTAGTGATGTCTATTTCGATGATGTTCTTGGTCCTTAATCTTCTTATGGAAGGTGAATTTAAAACCTACTGGAACAACCTTAAATCCAACCGTGGATTTATCCTCATACTTTCCCTGATCCTTTTAACAGCACTCAGTATTTTCTGGTCTACAGATACGGCTTATGGCCTCCACGATTTAAAGGCTAAATTGCCCTTACTTGTTATTCCTTTTGTGTTGGCCGCCAAACCAATTTACAATTCTAAATTCATTAATATCATTTTAATATCATTCGTTGGTTCTGTTATGATGACCTCTACGATCAACTATGGAGCGTACAACCACTGGTTCGGCTCTATAGAATACGACGATATTCGTGGAATGTCTCTTTTTAGTTCCCATGTTCGTTACGCACTTTTAGTTGTGATGTCGGTTGCTATACTAATCCACTTCATGGTTAAAAAACAAGGGCCTATTTTACTCTGGATCGTTCTTCTAATTTGGCTTAACTATTACACGTATTTCAGTCAAATCCTTTCAGGAGCGATAACACTTCTAGGAATATATTCGGTCATTTTATTCTATTGGGTTTGGCACAAACATAAATTAGTAGCGTTAATCAGTTTGTTTTGTGTCTTAATAACGACGACTGTAATGATTGTAATTATTTTCAAGCCCATCACCTACAATCCTGCTGATTACACTTACAAAACCCTTGGTCGAAGAACTGCCGAAGGAAATATATACTATCATAAACCTGGTATTGTTGCACCAGAAACTGGAAAACCAATCCATATTTTCATCTCTGAATTAGAATTGAAAAGAGAATGGGAAAAAGTATCAGATATTCCATTTGAAGGATTAGACGTAAAGGGGCAACAAATTAAATCTACAATGATTCGGTACATGGCATCGAAGGATTTAAAAAAGGATGCCATTGGCTTTTCGAAGTTGACTAAAAAGGATGTCGAATCGATCGAAAACGGTTGCACCACCGTCCATCACAAAGGAATGATAGCCCGAGTTTATGGTTTAAAATATCAATTAAGTAATGTTTCTGATCCAAACGGTCATTCCTTTTTACAACGATTAGAATATTGGAAAACGGGCGCCGAAATCGCAAAAAATAATTGGATCATTGGGGTTGGAACGGGTGATGCACAATTGGTGTTTAATCATCAATATTATATCAATAAATCCATATTAAGAGAAGAGAATCGAGACCGATCTCATAACATGTACTTAACTGTGCTTTTGACAATTGGAATCGTTGGCTTGGTTCTTCTACTGTGGAGTCATATTCGTTTCTTTGCCTTAAACTTCAAATCTGGCCAAATCGTTGCGGTACTATTCATGTCAATTGTCCTTCTTTCCTACTTCATGGAAGACACCCTTGAAACTCAAACCGGGGTTACATTCTTCGCTTTGTTCTATGGGCTATTCTTCAACTTTGCAAAAAAAGAACAAATTTCTTAACCTATCTAAGTTATCCCTGTACTTGGAAGGAGTAGATAAAACAGTACATTTGCAAAAAACTTTTCATCGGTTAAATCGTCGAAATTAAAGTCATCGTCATGAGTTTCAAATTGACAAAAGATTTTCTTGAGAGTGTTAACGAAGCAATTGAGCAACGCAACTTTGCGTGGTTCAAACAAAATGTTTTTAATTTGCACGACGCTGATGTAGCAGCGATTATTGATGAGTTGGACGAAGAAGAAGCAGCCTATCTTTATGGCCTTCTTAATGAAAACATGCAAGCGGATGTTCTTATTGAATTGGATGAAGGTACGCGAGATGCAATCCTAGGCGCTTTCTCATCGAAAGAGTTCGCAGAGCAACTCGAAAACTTGGATTCTGATGATGCAGCAGATATTTTAAGTGAACTACCACAAGGACAGATTGAAGAAATCATTTCTCACATCCAAGATAGTGAAGCTGCCGAAGACATTGTTGATCTATTAAATTACGACGAAGACACCGCCGGCGGGTTGATGCAAAAGGAGTTTATTCAAGCCAGAATTGATTGGCCTGTGAACCGATGTATTATTGAATTGCGTCGGCAAGCAGAAGAAGTAGAAAAAGTGTATACCATATATGTTGTTAACGATGCAAATAAATTAGTTGGATTTCTATCGTTGAAACGACTACTATTTGCTAGCCCCTTGACAAAAATCAGAGATTTATTCCAAGACAAAAATGTGATCTCTGTAAAAACGAGTGACGACGACGAATACGTTGCGAAAATAATGGAGAAATACGATTTGGTTTCTGTTCCAGTAATTGATCTTCAGGGTAAACTGGTTGGGCGAATTACAATTGATGATGTTGTCGATGTAATTATTGAGGAGGCTGAAAAAGATTTACAAATGGCCTCGGGGATCTCCGAAAAAATTGAATCCAACTCAAGTATTTGGAAAATGTCAAGAGCAAGAATGCCTTGGCTTTTAATTGGATTGCTCGGTGGAATACTTGGCGCTCAAGTGATTTCTGGATTCGAAGCAGATATTATGATAGTGCCCCAATTGGCATTTTTCATTCCACTAATTACAGCAATGGGAGGCAATGTTGGCGTTCAATCTTCAGCGATCGTAGTACAGTCATTGGCAAGAGGAGATGATCAATTTGGCTCTATTTTAAAAAAACTTGCAAAAGAATCGCTTGTAGCTTTGGTCAACGGAATTGTTCTTTCCTTCATTGTTTATGGTTTTGCCTATATTTTTGACAATGCAATTTTAGGACTTGTTGTAAGTATATCCTTATTCACAGTAATTATGTTTGCTGCGGTATTCGGAACATTAATCCCATTAATATTAGACCGATATAAAATAGACCCTGCTTTAGCAACCGGACCGTTTATTACAACCTTAAATGACGTCCTCGGTCTGTTCATCTACTTTACCATAGGAATTTTAATGTACGGTCTGTAATGAAAGTTCTCTTTCTCGATACGGTCCACCCTATTCTAGAACAGCGACTCACAGGCGCTGGCTATACTTGTATTGATGGCTCTGAGTTGAGCGATTCAGCATGTGTTTCATTGGCTTTAGATGTTGTTGGAATTGTTATTCGGTCTCGGTTTCGAATGGACTCTGAATTTCTAGAACATGCTCCGAATTTAAAGTTTATCGCGCGCTCTGGTGCAGGAATGGAAAACATCGATGAAGACTATTGTGCCAAACGAAACATTGATTTGCACAACGCTCCAGAAGGAAATCGGAATGCAGTCGGCGAACACGCCCTAGGAATGCTTCTTGCATTGTTCAATAAATTACACACAGCCGATGCTGAGGTTCGAAACGGCAAATGGGATCGAGAAGGAAACCGTGGCGTTGAATTGGACGGTAAAACAGTTGGCCTTATTGGTTTTGGAAATAACGGAAGTGCATTTGCCAAAAAACTGCGTGGCTTTGATGTTGAGGTCTTGGCCTATGACAAATACAAAAGTGGATTTGGGACTGAGTTCGTTCAAGAGGTTGAATTGGAAATTCTTTTTGAAAAAGCCGATGTTTTAAGCTTCCATATTCCGCAGAATGAAGAAACCATTTTCTTTGCAAATGACGCATTCTTCAATTCATTCGAACAGCCAATCTACTTAATCAATCTTGCGAGAGGTAAAGTCGTTCAGATATCTGCTTTGGTGAACGCAATGAAATCAAATAAGGTTCTTGGTGCTTGCCTCGATGTATTGGAATATGAAAAGGCGAGTTTCGAATCCTTTTTTGAACAGGACCTCGATCCAAATTTCAGCTTTTTATTGAAATCGTCCGATGTTATTTTTTCTCCGCATGTTGGCGGTTGGACTCATGAAAGCTATTTCAAATTGAGTAACGTTTTGGCGGACAAAATTCTAAGAACAGTCTAATTTCCTTTCTAGCTGATCTCTTACTTTTTACGCAAATTGATGAAGGTAATCTTTTTTTAAAATCACGCAAACATCGATACTAATTGATTCTCAACAAGTTGCCGTAATACAACTCTTTTCCAGTGGTCGTTTTCATCCAAAGTTCGTTGACTTCGAATTCTCGTTTTCCAAAATAGCGGTTCGCAAGTTGCTCAATAACCTTCCCTTCTACTTTGGGCGAATAGGTATTGAGAATTAGAAAACCCTCATGACCAATGAGCTTCTTGGCATTTGCCATTAATTCATCCAATTTATCTTCGAGTTTCCATTTTTCCTTTTTCGCTCCAATTCCCCAAGCGGGCGGATCCATTACGATTCCCGAGTATTGATTTCCTCTTTTAACTTCTCTTGCGGCAAACTTCAATGCGTCCTCATGCACCCATTTAATGTTTTCAAGTTGAGATGCTTCCATGTTCTCTCGAGCCCAAGAAATGAGCTGCTTTACTGAATCAATATGAAAGGATTCAGAGCCTGTGCTTTTGGCAACAACCGAAGCTGCTCCTGTATAGGCGAATAAGTTTAAAAATTTCGATGAATCATCGAGGTGATCAGCGATGAAATCCCAATTCACCCGTTGTTCTGGAAACAGTCCAACGTGTTTGAATTTCGTCAACTTTAACTGAAACGTAAGCTCTTGGTATTGAATCGACCATTCTCTTGGAGCGTCTTGTTTCAATTGCTTCCACATTCCTGATTGTGAACCTTTTGGAATAAATTCCCAATGTGCCACTTGATTCCATTGATCAAACGGTTTTTCTGAACGAAAATAAGCTTGTAATTCTGGGCGAATCGTGATGATTTCTCCCCAACGTTCAAGTTTCTTACCACCTCCGGCATCTATTAGTTCATAATCGGACCATCCGGTTGTGTAGATTCTTTTCATCGATTGTTCGATTTTTTCATCGTTCGATTGTTCGAACAATCCAATGATCGATCTTTATCTCCTTGGTGATTTTCTACGTCCACCTTGCATTTGCGCTTCTCTCATTTGATTCTTAGAAGGCGCTCCACGCAATTGACTTTGCATTTGATTTATTTGATCTTTCATCATTCCAGAAGAATCCAATTTCTTAGCTTCGGCCAAAAGAGTAACTGCTTCTTTCTTTCTCCCCGTTTGAGCACAGATTCCAGCAAGATGCATTCTAGCAACTGCGTTATCTTGACCTGTTCTCAATCCCATTGCCATTGCCTTACGAAGAAGCGCTTCACTTTGAGCAAATCCCAATTCTTGCGTATTCAAAACAGCTTTCAAAAACAAAACATAAGCGTGTTGTTTTTTCGGCAAAAATTGCGGTGCTGAGATTCTGTTTACGTAGTTTTTTGCTTTGTCAGTGTCGCCAGTTCTCATTGCGTTCAAGGCAAGAATCATTTTTTCATTTCTGAAGAAAGAAAATCCTACGATGACAGTTGGAAGAATCAATGTGATTCCCCATCCCCAATATCCTGTATAAAAAAGGGCTATAGTACTACCCAACATTCCTACTGCTAAAAGGCAGCGAATAATAAATCCAATCATAATTATTTAATAGTTGCGATACATTTTAACTCAATAGCGATAGGCGTTGGCAGCGAATTAATTTCCACCGTTGTTCTGCATGGCAAATTTTCTCCGAAGTATTCAGCATAAATCTTATTGTATTCATGAAAATCTCTTTTCATGTTTACCAAGAATACTGTTACGTCTACCAATTGATCCCAGCTTGAGCCAGATTCTTCTAAAATAATTTTGACATTATCGAAAACGCTTCTGCATTGTGCAGCGAAATCGAATTCAATGAAGTTTCCGTTTTTATCAAGCTTTAAGCCTGGAACAGCCGAATCAATTTCATCAGATCCTGCAACGCGCGGTCCAACTCCAGATAAAAACAATAAATCACCAACTTTGCGAGCGTGAGGATAAAGTCCTACTGGCTTTGGCGCTTTTGTTGTTGAAATTCTGCTCTCGTTTGACATATCAAAATATTTCCTGCAAATATAGGCTTTTTCGATTGAAAAGTAAATATGAAGCGCTTTAAACGAGGCGAAAAAACCAAAGTATTAATTAAAAAACGTGGTACAGTTTTGGGTATTGCAGAAATGTATAAATTTATATCATGAAATATCTACGCGTTTTAATTCTTGCTTTGATCACTCTTTCGGTAACGGGTTGTATTGAAATAATCGACGATTTAACATTAAATATGGATGGAAGCGGGTCGTTCAAATACAACATCAATTTAAGTTCTAGCAAGGTTAAAATCAACTCGATTCTTGCATTGGACAGCTTGGATGGTAAAAGAGTTCCATCGATCGGTGAAATCAAGCAGAAGATTGACCGCCTAAACGAACAGCTTAAATCTGAAAAGGGACTTTCGAATGTGAGTGTTACCGGGGATTACACGAATTATGTTTTTAAATTTTCGTGTGACTTCGCTTCTTTGGCCGAGTTGCAATCTGCCATTAAAACAATCGCATTGTCGGAGAATAGCGGCAAAGCCATTCCAGAATTGGATCACAAATGGCTTATTTTTAACGGTCTACAATTGAACCGTTCCGTTCCTGAAATAACGATTAAGAAATCAAAAGAAATAAAGAATGCCGACCGTCTTTTACTGAAAGAAGGCAGTTACACCTCAATTACCCGATTTGAATCGGAAATCGAGAAATTTGACAACGACCAAGCCAAAGTATCTGCAAACAAAAAAGCCATTATGTTGCGCACTGACCCTTATTCACTCACGCAAAATCCCAGTCTGCTTGATAACACGATTTATCTAAAGAAATCCGAATAATTAACCTTCATATTTTCGTACTTTAGACATCGTAATTTATAGCTCTTAAAAAGGGCGCAACCGATTCAAATGAAAATATTCCTAACTGCACTTTTACTCATTTCCGTAATTGGGGTAAATGCTCAACAATCAGAAGATTTGGTTCCTCAGGAAGCTGCTTCAGTATTTAGTATCAATAACATTAATTTGTTGCAAAAGGTTTCTTTGGATCAACTTGTTCAATACGAGTTTATGGAAGAGGTGCAAGATGAGCTTTTCGATGGATCAACATCTGGAAAAACAATTAAGGATTCTGGAATTGATTTCGATCAAAAACTCAATATTTTTATGGGCCAAGCGGATGACTATCTCGTTTCTGGATTGACCTTCGGAATTGTAAATAAAAATCAACTTTTTGAGGTCTTTGATGATTTCGAGCCTATTGAAAGCAATTATGTGGGTGTTGAATTCTATTCCTCTTATTTCAATCGAATTGCGATTAAAGGAAATCTTGGAATTTTATACCGTGTACTTCCAACAGGAAACAGAGTAGATGACTTAACGGATTCGATTTGGTATGCTCAAGGAAACGGATACCGATGGGACGATCATTACTATGATGATCATTACTACGAGGAGGAGGAGTATGAGTTAGAGGGAGAGTTCGAATTTATTGAAGAAATGGAAACGGAGGAAAATACAACGACTCCAATTGATGAAGAGGACAACCTTCCTGAAGCTGCAGATGATCCAACCGTAAAGACCTACTACGAGCTTCGCGATTCAGTTGAAATGGCACTTCAAAATAAGTTCATGAATGCATTCTGTGAAAACATTTTTGTGAAAGGAAACGTGCTCACAAAAACATCTCCAGAATTTAAAAATCAATTGAACAGCCAATCCGAAGGCACATTCTTTATCGACAATTCAAAAAACCTAAAAACCAATCGTGATTTTGCATTTATGAAGAGACGGTACCCTTCACTTTACGATCGAATTAATGAATTGTACACTGGAAACACAATATCCGGGGAGATTCATATCAATGATAATTCGATTGAAATGGATCTTGAGACGAAATACAGCGAGAAACTTGGTTCTGTGTATAAGGAGATGACCGACTCAAAGTTTGACAAGAGCGTTTTAAAGTACATTCCCAAAGACAACCAGTCTTTCTTTACATATAATGTGGATTTAAGAAAGGCCTACGAGGAAGCATTTAAGGTGATTCTGCCGATCTTTTCTGAATCTGAGAGCAGAGAATTTTCATCGCTCGGTTTGGCTGTTGAATTGTTGGATGAGTTCATGAATAAAGATGCACTTTTCAATTCTTATAAAGGAAGCATGTTCGGGTCTTTCAATGGAATTAAGAAAGTACAAACAACGAAAATCATTTGGGATTACGATGATGAGACTTTCGACTATATTGAAAAAGAAGTTGAAGCAGAAGAAGACATGCCTGTATTTGTTTTTGGCTTCTCAACGGATCGACATGACATTCCTGAAAAAATAATGAAGCACTTGTGTAAACATATGAATACATTTCACAACATGGGGGATTATTACATGGTTGATGATGCGGTAATGAATGCATCGCCGTTGTATATCATCAATAAAAATGGTCTATTCATTTACACGAACGATGAAAGCCTTGCCAAGAATAACTCAGATGGATATGGAAAAAATGCCCTTTCTAAGAAACAAGTGAAGAAAGGAATGAAAGGTGGAGCAGTTTACCTTCATGCAGATTTATCGAAAGCGATTGCAGAACTTCCAAAAGAGATCTTCAATGGTCGTGAAAACGAAATGATCGATGTATTTAGAGGGAAATCGGGATCGTTAGAGCTTTCTTCTTCAAAGTCGACGAGATCAGGGACATCATTTAACCTTTCTTATCAATTTGAAGGCGAATATGACAATTCTGGTACGTATATTTTAGATCTAATAAATAGTATGTACGTAATTTCTAAATAGGACAATGCGAAAGAAAATCGCGATACTAATTGCCTTTGTAGGAATATTTGTAGCCTTATTATTTTTTCGGCCGTGGGAACCCGAACCCGAAAAGGGACCTCGATTTGTTGATCGGTTGCCGGATGCTAATGTAATTGGGAGATCAAATGTTCTTGACTTGACGCGCGCGCTATCGAGTTCGCTGTATCATTATCGGATCCCTTTTCGTGAGTTCCTTTCACCTGAATTTATCCTTAGCCAAGGAAAGGCTTTTGGTATTGATTTTCAGGAATCGGCCTTCTTTTTCGCAGATGAAAAAGACTGGGAAATACAGTCATTTGGAATACTTTTTAAGATTTCGGACAGCATTTCTGTTCACGAGGGAATCAACCGTCTGACTAAAATAATTGACTTAAAAGATACCGTTGTTTACAATCGAACAGTTTATAAGTACAGTGAACAGCGCATTTATTTCGCTTATGGAAAAGATTGGCTTTTGGTGTATCAGGGGGGGAATTTTAAGAGAACGTACCGTGACATCCTGTTTGCTAAAATCAACGAAATCCCACCAAAATGGAGAGCGTTCTTAAATCAAGAATCGAATGCTGGCCATGGAATCATCGCGCAAGTCACAACGCAAAAGCTTGCAGAAAATGGCATTGAATCGATCCTGATTACAGCCACAAATGATTCGTCTAGCTTGACCTTAAATACGCAGATCAATCAATTCGACACGCTCGCTTTTCAAATCAAAAAATCGGGTTGGAACTATTTGCCTCAAGAATTCACACGGACGAATGCCAGTATCCATTACGACATCGGACGCTTGCGGAACAATCCTAACGATCCTATAATTCGATTATTGACCAAACTAGGAGAAAAAATAAATTTCCCCGTTAACGATTTGATGAATGCATGGGAAGGCAATGTTGCGTTTAGACAAGGTGGAATTGAACGTGTTGAGGAGAAGTACATAGAGTCTGAATTGGATGAGAATTTCAATGTCACGGAAGTTGTGAAGTACAAAACGCTTAAGGTCCCGGGTTATTCGGTTTACCTTTCCACGAATGCTTCGAATAGACAATTGATCAATAAATTATTGAATAAGGGAATAATGACGAAACAAGAGGGTAAATACAGAATGTTGTTTTCTCCTCCGCTTCAGATGAACCAGACGGATACGTCATTAATGTTCCATACGAGCAAATTTCTTCCGGTATTGCAACCTAGTTCTCAAAACGAAATCCTTTTTACGCACAAGAAAACACCCTATCTGATTTATCTGGATTCTACCAGTGTGAAAACGCTCTACGGAAGACTTCAGATTCCTCTCGATAAAATAATTAGCGACAACATTAACTTATGACAATCAATGCATTCTTTCGAACAAAGGGTGAAGGTAATTGGGAACTTCTGCATCAAGTAAATCAAATGTCAACTTATCGATCGTGGAAATCATTGGGAGATCCATCAATTTCCCCATTCCATTGTAGATTTCTATATCGGCTTCAGAGATGCTTCCTGCTTCAACAAAGAACTCATCTGATGTTGGATTTGGATACACATCAACTAAATAAATGTCGTTTAGTTCTTCATATGATAATGGGAAATCTATTGTAAAGTTGTAAATAATGGATCCACCAAAATTTGCCTGAAACCCCTTCACAATGCCACCTCCAACAGCGCGTATACGAACATATCCAGTTCCATCATTGTTGGCAAAGAAACTGATACCATCATCTCCAGAACCTAACACTTCCAATTGATAACAACCGAATCCTAAGTTAAAGGTGTCTTTATAGTTCGTATTGTTTGACATTCCTGCTCTAGCTCCCAACTCTAATCCATTTTCATCCAATATTCTCCAGCTACTTTCCGCTGCAGCGTTATTTGATTTAAACTCAACATAGAAACTAGTAGGTACAACATCAGGAATACTGAATCCCGTTTCAAAGTGGTTGTTTAGTGGATACTCATTCGTTCCTGCATTGACAGTCACTATTTGAGCATGGAATGTGTTCGTTGATGAAAGTGCGTCCCACAGGTCACTTGGTGAAGGAAGAACGACCTGAGCTTCTGCTAGAAAAGAGAGATCACCCGTCCACGTGTAGGTTTGAGGATTTGGATCGTCGTTGATCCAATACTCAATTACTGCTTCAGTCAATTGTGCACTTCCCGTATTTCTCAAAATTACAGTTGGATTGGCACAAATTGAATTGACTCTCTCGTATTCCACATAATTGGATGGGTTTATAATGTCTACAATGGCAGCATCTGCATTAAAGTTTGGATCTCTGTGTGAAACTAATTGATTGGTTACAATATAATTAGACGTTCCAGAAGCAGTTGTTACTCCATAATCCAATTCATGTGATTGACCCGGAGTTACGAAATTCGTAATATCATATTCCTGTAAGTCCGTTGGTTTACCTGGACACCATCCTGCTCGATCGTAAATCCATGTTCCTCCTTGCGGGAAGATCGGGTTTTCAGCACATGCTTTCCAAACTTGCCATGAGAATTCAATTGGCCCTCCATTTACATTTATGTAATGATTTCGTGGGATAAACTCCCATTCTTGTCCGTGACCTGTAATTGCCGATCTAATTTTAAACGAAGTTGCATTTGCATTCAATGTTTTGAATCTAGGCTCAAATGAAGCATCAGATAAAATTGACGAATACCCTTTACTGTCTGTTCTCTAGATTTGCATCCGTCTCAACTGTAACACTTTCCTTTTCACCTTGACTAATCGTAACATCGAACAATCCTTCGATATTGATTTCAGAGAACGATTTGATATTGCGAACCTGCTTCGTTACATTTCCGTCTCCTGTTACAGGTTCCCTTTTCTTGTCGTCTCCATGATTGTCACAACAAGCTTCCTGATTTCTATTCGGTGTGGAAGGTTTTGGAGGCGAAACAATTCCTCTTGGCCCTCTTGGCGCAGGAATTACCGATGCCTCATCTCCATTCATTTCTCTACCATTAATTGGTGCTGCCATAACTGGCTGAACAGGAACGGCAGGAAATACGGGCGCTATTGAAGCAATAGGCGGAACCGGTGCAACTGGTTTTGGAGCTACCGGAAATTCAGGAGCTTCTAGTCGTGTCGTATCATCTAAATCAATTGAAGCTTCTTGAATTTTTGGTGGTGTTTGCTCCTCCACGAAATCGTAGGTAATAACAGGTGAAGTTTCTTTTTGTTCAGGTGGTGAACTCATAAGTGCAACCGAAATAGCGGTTACTCCAACAGTTCCTAATGTAATTCCAAATAGCATAGTTGTCTTTTTTGCAATGAATAATTTAAGTTTGCCCGCAACGCCAAGAACACCCGCAGTCGTCGCGGCAGTCGCTCCAACCCAAGTCGCAATTTCTGCAGCAGAAGTCTCAACAGGGACGTTTCTGGCAGAAGTGAATAAATGATCTAAATCTTGATGTGTCATAACTCGATCTCCTTTTTATTTTGATAAACATCTTCACTCAAATATTTGAGTAAAGCTTGTCTTCCTCGTGCAAGACGTTGTTTAATGGCTGAAACTCCAGCCTTTTGTAAATCTGCGATCTCTGAAATTGAAAATCCAGAAATTTCGAATAAAACCAATGCTTCTCGTTGGGCTTCCGGTAAATTAGATAAGGCCTGATAAAGGGCACTTACATCGTCGTTACGATCTGCTCTCGTAGAAACATCTTCTACAAATTGTGTTTTTGATTCTTCCCTTAAATGAAGAATTCGTTGCTTTTTGTTGGTATTTGCCAATACCCGAATACATATTCCGAACAGAAAATGAAGAAATGCTTTTGGACTTTCCAGAGAACCGAATTTTTCATACGCAATCACAATTGTGTCGTGCATCAGGTCTTTGTAATCCGTGTCTCCATAAACTCTTGCACGACAGAATCGTTCAAAGTTGGAGTGCACAGGAGTGTACAATGCCATAAATTCAGTTTCTTTTTTGTTTTTAGCTTTCATCAAATAGTGTGCTCTTACTTAGTAGATGTCTTAACTCTTCGAAAAGTTACATTGGGCGTAAAAGTATTTTCAAAAAAAACACCTCCCTGCTTCCAGGAAGGCGTTTATTGACATTTCTATTAAAACTCAAGTCGAAACTAACTCTATCTAAAACTGTACTTATGAAAAACCTCAGCCTCAATTAAAAATGTCAATGTATAAAACTCTCTACTACTTATAAGATGCTTGAAACTCTAAAAAGTTACAACAGATCTAAAGTTATTGTTTCTTTCCGTCTAAAAGCCTTTATTTATGGGCAACGGAGAATTAAGGTTGTTTACTAACTTAATGCCCATGCAAGCGATATCTGCGTGAATGGATATTTTCTATTTAAACAGCCTCATCCAATTGGAGGAACATCCTCAATTTTGTAATGTAAACGTCCATACTTCTTGTCGTGAAATAGTTATCCTCACTCCAGATTTCTTTTAATGCTTTTTCTCTTGGCATAACACCGTTGAGGTGTTCGCACAATAAACGGAGCAATGCGCCTTCTTTTGGAGATAATTTCCGTTCGGTGTCTTTTGTTTTCAGCAACCGCGTACTCACTTGATAATTGAATTGGTGTAGATGACAGAAGAGTAACTTGACAAAATGGAACCTGATGAAACGGCTCAGGTAAAAAGAGAAATGGCACGAGAAAACTATAGGGTAGTTTTCCCTAATCCAAATAATGGAATAGTTATGATTCAATTTGACCAACAGGAAAATCGAAAGACTAAGAATGTAATAGTTGGTGCGCAAGGAAAAGTTGTTTTGAGGAGAATCTTGGAAATTTTTCAGACCAGTACAAGAAAGAAATGGACCTAAAAAATAGTGAAACAGGTATTTACATAATTAAAACTCAATAGGGTAATATGATGGTTTCGAATAAAGTTATCGTTGATTAATTAAGGTAATACCTTGATTTTAAGGAGGCCGTTGTTCTATAAAAAACAACGGCCTTTTGAAAAGAATATATATCTATTTTGGATGATTGGGGTACAAGTCTCGTTTATTTACTTACCTTTCTACCAGAATTTAACCGACGAATTTTATACTATGAAAATTAAAAATGTAATTATTGCAACTTTTTCAGTTGCATTGCTAGCCTCTTGTGGAGGTGCAGACAATTGTAGTTGTTTTGAAACTGGTCTTGAAATGAAAACAGAAATCGAAGCTGCTAAAGGAGACGAAGCGAAAATAAAAGAGATCACAGAAAGTTACGTAGGTGACAAAGAAGCTTGTGAAAAAATGCAAAAAGAGCAAGAAGCTGAAATGGAAGCTATGAGCGACGAAGAACAGGAAACAGCATCTGAAGAGATGATGAAAGAAATGGAAGAGTGTGACGCTTACCAAGAAATGATGAAGAAATAGTCTTCACGAATCTTATAAAAAATCCCTCTAGTTTTCAAGAGGGATTTTTTTATGCACTATAAATTAAGATAGATGCGTAAGGAGTTTGAAGAAATCGGAAAACCTTTGAAAGGTAAGAAAAGCTTATTTACAGATTCTCAGACTTTGATTTAGAAAACATGACGATTTGCTATTAAAACGAATGCAAGTAGTACAATGAAAATACAATTTTATAGTTAGGGATTTCCGAAATATTTTGTACTCAAAGACAAAGTAGTTACCTAGGCAACTGTCGATTTGGCAGACTATTGACTTTGGCGTGGTATTGGTCAAGAGTCAGTCATGAGCGAAAATAAAAAAAAAGTGTCTTTTTCATGGGCGTTTAAAGAATACATCTGGCCACGTAAAGGAATGTTGGGACTCGGGTTAATCCTAATTTTAATTCAAAGTGCAGCGGGGTTAATCACTCCATACTCTATCCGATTTTTATTCGATGACATTGTTCCAGGTAAAGATATGGATGGGCTTTGGCTTCTTCTAACTGTCGTTGCATCGTCAATTTTGATTCGTTCGCTAACCTCATTTAGTCTTGCGCGATTGCTTAGCGTTCAAGCGCAACACATGATTTCACAAATGAGGGTTCAAGTCCAAACCAAGTTGTTGAAACTGCCAATTGGATTTTTTGACAACCATAAATCGGGGGCATTGGTCTCACGTGTTATGACAGACGTTGAAGGCGTTCGAAACCTTGTGGGAACTGGTTTTGTGCAGTTAATTGGAGGAACAATCACCTCAATAGCCTCCGTATACCTTTTGATCCAAATTAGTCCAATCATGACCGTGTCAGTTTTGGTTCCAATACTCTTATTTGCAGTTGTAATGTTAAAGGCTTTTGGTTACGTGCGGCCTATATTTAGAGACCGTGGAAAAATCAATGCTGAGGTTCAAGGAAGTTTGACTGAAACATTAGGCGGTGTCAGAGTAATCAAGGCGTTTAATGCTGAAGAGCAAGAGAGCAATAATTTCGCGAAAGGAGTCGATCGATTGTATCAAAATGTGAAGAAAAGCTTAACTGCGACAGCAATCATAAGCAGTTCATCTATATTTTTAATTGGGCTTGCTTCAACTGCCATTATGGGAATTGGAGGGTATTTCATGATGGGAGGTTCTATGACACAGGGTGAGTTTTTGTCATTTACATTACTGCTTGGATTTATGCTTGCACCAATTGTTCAGATGGGAAACATAGGAAGTCAATTGACAGAAGCAATGGCTGGCTTAGACCGTACTCAAGAATTGTTAGACATGAAGGAAGAAGATGATCCTGAAGTTCGAACGGAATTCTTGACAGACATTAAGGGAGATATTGTGTTCAATGATGTTTCGTTTAGCTATGAAGAAAGCAAAGAGGTATTGCACAACATTTCATTTGAAGCGAAAACAGGAAGTGTCACTGCTTTGGTTGGCTCGTCAGGATCTGGTAAATCTACTATTGCAAGTCTTGTGGCAACGTTTTTAAATCCTGAATCCGGAAAAATTACGATTGATTCAATTGATTTGGCTAAAGTAAACTTGAGTAGCTTCAGACAGAATCTTGCCGTAGTACTTCAAGACGATTTCCTTTTCGAAGGTACAATTCGAGAGAATGTTGTTTTCCCTAGGCCTGACGCAACAGAAGCGGAAGTGCAAGAAGCAATAGAAGGAGCTTACGTCAGTGAATTCACAGATCGTTTTGAAAATGGATTGGAGACTGTTATCGGTGAAAGAGGTGTGAAATTGTCAGGAGGACAACGCCAGAGAATTTCAATTGCACGGGCAATTCTAGCCGATCCGAAAATCATTATTCTTGATGAAGCAACATCCAATTTGGATACGGAAAGCGAGTCGTTTATTCAGAAAAGTTTGAACTTGTTAATGAAAGATAGAACAACATTCGTTATCGCGCATCGATTGAGTACAATCCGTCAGGCAGATCAAATTTTGGTTATTGAAGATGGAAGAATTGCTGAGTCTGGAACGCATGATGAATTATTGGCTTCGGAAGGACGGTACCATGAACTGCATACATATCAGAGTAGGATTTGAGTTAGAAACAATGAGAATAACTAGAATGACATACTCTATTGAGGAAGATAATCGAACCTTTACGCATCGGGAAACATATGATGACAATGGTAATGTGATTCATTCAGCGGATAACAGAAATGACCCCGTTGTGGAAAATCGATTTGAATTTAATTCGAAGAGTCAATTAGTTCACCAATCGGAATTCGAAGGCGGAGTTGAGATGAGCGCGCAATCTTTTGCATATAATGACGCGGGCGAAATTAATTTGCAAGAGGTTTTCATCGGAGGATCGTTATATGAAAAGACAGTATCATAAGAAACAGAGAATGGTTTGATTCGATCAATGTTTCAGGACGGGGAACAAGTTGAACGATTGGAGAAAATAGAAGATGGAAAGAACTGGAGCAATAAGTTTTTTCGCTATGACGAACTTTTAGAAACACAAGAATATATTTTCGATGCGCAAAATAATTCAGGAGAAACGAGCATTCATGTTTTAGAAGGAGATCAAAGATTTATCAATAAGGAAAAGTACAACGAGCTAGGTGAGATTGTCGCGCGTGAAGAATTTAAAGGCGATGATACTTTATTATTTTCTGTAGAAGTAGAACTTGAGAACGGTTTGACTAGTTCAGAATCTATAAGAGACTTCTCGAGTGGAGAAAGCTATTTTAAAAAGAAATATCAGTACGATAAATTAGACAACATGGTGAAATTCGAATGCCGATCGTCGACGGGAGCTCTTTTGTCTTTTCATAATCGGAAATTTGACGATGAAAACCGAATAATCGAAGAAGTTGGATTTTCAAATGGCTTTTTCAGCGGTATAACTGGCATTCACCAGAGCCACGACCGTTTTCATCTTATCCATGAATACGAAGAATGTGAATAGTAATGACAAACGGCGTGGTTATTTTAGCGAATTTCCTCTTCTGAAAGTTCCAAAACACCACCTTTTTCAAGATCATTCAAATGAACTTCGGCAATGCGAACGCGAACCAACCGTAAGGTAGGGAACCCAACTGCAGCGGTCATTTTTCGAACCTGTCTGAATTTTCCTTCTGTTAATGTAACAGATGCCCAACTCGTTGGGCCGTGTCTATCATCTCTAATTTTACGACCCCTTTCTGGGAAGTTCGGAATTTCATTGATGAGTCTCGATTTACAAGGCTTCGTCAAGTATGGCTCTTTGTCCACGCTAATAGTAACACCAGTTCTTAATTGCTCTACTGCCTCATCAGTGATGATACCGTCTACTTGAACGAAATATTCTTTTTCAATTTTTTTACTCCGGATGTGATGGCTCATTTTCCCATCAGTCGTCAACATTAAAAGACCTTCTGAATCTTCATCCAACCGACCAATTGACATCGTTCCTTCTGGAAAGTCATGCAATTGACCAAGAAGGCCTTTTTTGGCTTTGCGTTTGCCATTGTAGATAAATTGAGAAAGGAAACCGTGCGGTTTGTAAACAATAAAATGGCGGTGATTTGACATTGATTAATTGGGCATCGCGTGCAGTCGAGAGGCAATTATAAGTTAACAGCATTGCTGTTCTCAACCGAGACTAGATTCAGCATTTCTTTAATTGTTTTAACGATTGCGTTCTTGTCAAAACCACATTCTTCCCATAATTCTTTCTGAGTACCGTGTTGGATATACGCATCTGGAATTCCCAATCGAACAACTTCAGCAGTATATTTTTGATCTGCCATAAACTCAATAACTGCAGAACCAAACCCGCCCATCAAACAACCGTCTTCGACTGTAAGAACCTTGTTGAATTTTGTGAATACTTCGTGCAACATTGTTTCATCAATTGGCTTCACAAAACGCATGTCATAATGCGCAACTGATGCACCGGAATCTTTTAATTCTTGAATCGCTTCTTGAGCAAAGTTCCCAGGATGTCCAATTGTTAAAACCGCGATGTCATTTCCAGAATTGATCTTACGACCCGTTCCGACTTTAATTTCTTTCATAGCTGTCTTCCATTCCGTCATCACCCCTTTTCCGCGAGGGTAACGAATGGAAAAGGGCCCCATATCTTTGAGCTGAGCCGTAAACATTAAGTTTCTTAACTCTGCCTCGTTCATCGGTGCACTCACAACCATGTTTGGAATACATCTCATGTAGGATAAATCATACGCGCCATGATGCGTTGCGCCATCAGCACCTACCAATCCGCCTCGATCCAAACAAAAAACAACGTTTAGGTTTTGAATTGCAACATCGTGCACGACTTGATCAAACGCCCGTTGCATGAATGTAGAATAGATGTTACAAAATGGCACCATACCTTGCGTTGCTAAACCAGCTGAAAAGGTAACGGCGTGTTGCTCTGCAATTCCCACATCGAAAGAACGATCTGGCATTGCTTCCATCATAAGGTTTAATGAACAACCGGATGGCATTGCGGGCGTAACCCCCATGATATTTTTATTCTTTTCGGCCAATTCTACAATCGTATGTCCGAAAACTTCTTGATACTTAGGGGGCTGAGGAGATTTAGGAACCACCTTAACAATTTCACCAGTGTCTTTATTAAACACGCCTGGAGCATGCCATTTCGTTGGGTCTCCTTCTTCTGAATATTTATAACCAGCTCCTTTTCGAGTAATACAATGCAAAATCTTTGGACCAGGAATGTCTTTTAAATCCTGCATTACTTTTGCCATTCCAATTACATCATGACCATCCACTGGGCCGAAGTATCTGAAATTAAGTGATTCGAACATGTTGCTCTGTTTCAATAAAGAACCTTTGAGAGCAGTCGATATTTTTGAAGCTACGGATTGAGCATCTGGTCCAAACTTGGATACCTTACCCAATAATTTCCAAACATCATCTTTCACTTTATTGTACGTGTGCGAAGTCGTGATATCTGTTAAGTATTCTCTTAAAGCACCCACATTTGGATCAATCGACATGCAGTTATCGTTTAGGATAACCAATAAGTTTGCGTCTTTTTCAAATCCAGCGTGGTTCATTCCTTCAAAGGACATTCCTCCTGTCAAGGCACCATCACCAATTACGGCAATATGCTGCCTGCTTTTCAGACCCTTGTAATTATTAGCAACGGCCATTCCAAGCGCTGCAGAAATTGATGTCGAAGAGTGACCAACACCAAAGGTGTCGAATTTACTTTCAGATCGTTTTGGGAATCCTGAAAGTCCACCTTTATTTCTGTTCGTTGGAAAAGAATCTTTTCTACCTGTTAGGATTTTATGTCCATAAGCCTGATGACCAACATCCCACACAAGTTGATCATTTGGTGTATCGAAAATGTAATGCAGAGCGACAGTCATTTCTACAACGCCCAAACTAGCTCCAAAATGGCTATTTCCAATTTCTGAAATCACATCAATAATGTATTGACGTACATCTTCGGATACTCCAGGCAAATCATCGATAGTGAACTTCTCCCTGAGATCTTCGGGGAAGTTGATTTGAGATAAAAACGGTCCTGTTGAATATTTTTTCATAATCGTTAAACAAAACGAAATTAGTCCATTCTAACGAACTAACCAAATTGGTCGTTTATATATTGTTCAAAGATAGGGAATTTAACGTAGTTTGTGAGTCTTCTTAGTCTAATTGTTGAGTCGCCCTCGTTGAAAAATTATTTAATCCGTTACTTTATTTCCTTTTTCTAAACCCCTGATTGATCATGTCATAAATGCGTTCGTCTCTCTCATAAGACGTTTCCAGATCTTTGCATAGTTTTTCGTTTCTGGCATCTCTGGATCGCTCTAAAATTTTAACGCTGTTTTCGATCTCACTGAGTTCACGGGAAATGTGGGGTAAATTCTTCTGTAAATATCGATTGTAAGACATCGAAGTTACCGTCGGCTTTCTTTGGTCTCTGAATCGTTTATAGACCTTGGTAAACATCGTGCCTTCATAAGGGTTCGAAGACTTGATTTTTGAATCTAGAAGTATTTTCAAGACTTTCTTTTGAGATTTTGCAAAACGATCGAGGTTTTTAATTGCTTTCATTAAACCTGAGGTTTGAACTACGTTGATAATGGAATCCTTGATAGTGGACTCTGCTGATTGAAGACTTTTAATTGAAAGCGGATTATACTGCGCAATACTATCTAATATGTCTATTATTTAGTCGCATACATACGCCTTGGGATAGTCGGCATAGTACTTTCCAGCTTTGTTATAGTTGCCGTGGAAATCTTAATTTTATCCCCCGGATTGTACATAGCCGATTTAGCTTGAAGTTCTTATGTTGAGTTTACCTCTTGGTTGCCAACAGAAAGAATAATGTCTTTCATCTTCATTCCATTCTTACCTGCATTTGCCATTGGCAACGACTCCAGTTAAAATCAACGCTTTATTGGTATAAAGATTATTTATAACCCTGCACCTCAGAGTTCTTATTCATAATGTTTATTTCGACCTGTACGCGCTTTACTTCTCTATATTTTAAGTCATAAGTCACTTTTTTACAATGTTTGAAGGCATCGCAAATGAGTGCCCGGTGTAATAAGCGTTCCGGAAGAAATGGCGGTATTAATGCCTACCAATTCTCCCCTTTTATTGACATGTGCTCCGCCCGAATTACCTGAATTAACTGCCGCATCTGTCTGAATAAATGATTCAATTGGAAAAATGTTTTTCTCAGGATTATAACTTGAGGTCAATACATCTATGTTTCTGTTTTTGGCAGATACAATACCTGCTGTTGCTGTAGATTGTAAATTCAATGGATTTCCAACAGCAAGCACCCATTCTCCCAATCTAAGTTCATCTGAGTTACGAGATTCAGAGTAGGCTAAGCCTTTCGCCTCTATTTTTAGTACGGCCAAATCTGTTGATGGGTCTGTTCCAATAATTTTTGCTGTGTAGCTTTTTTGATTCAAATTAACGGTCACTTCTTGTGCATCTTGAACTACGTGGTTATTTGTGACGATATATCCTTCAGGTGAGATTACGACTCCAGAATCTGATGCCTGTGCGTGTCGCTGGCGTTTACGATAACCATCTTCTCCATAAAATAGTTTTAGAAAAGGATCAAAAGTAACCTCTTCGGTAACAACCTTTTTTTGAATATGCACGGCAGACGCTACTTTATGTTCTGCTGCCAAAGTTAAGTCAGGGTATTCTGAATTTGATGAGATCAGTTTTTTATCATCATCTAAGTCAACATCAAATACTGATGATTGTAGGATAGTTTCCCTTCTGGGATTTGAAATTTTTCGTTCTGTTGATTCGCAAACAAAGAAAAAGTTATTGCTACTCCTGCTCCCATAAAGCCCATTGAGAATGCTTGGTTTATGATTTTGTCATATCTGAAATGTGTCAGACAAAATTTTAAAAATGAAGAATTGATACTTGAATCGTTTAATATAGACTGACCAAGAGTAACTAAAAATCGGCTTCAGTAATTAAATTTCACTGTAGCGTAAGTTTTGGCATAGGTCTTGCTTTCTTTAGATAAAAAAAGAAGAAACAATGAAAAATATGAAAACACTTTTAATGTCAATTTGCCTCTTTGCAGGATTTAACTCATTTAGTCAAGAAGTGAAAAATACAAGTTCTGATATCGTATATAAAGGAACAATGTATTATGTTGACAAGTCGTTAACTGATTTGGACGGATGGATTGAATCAGATAAACAGATGTTAGAAAGGATGACCTTAATAACTATGATCTATTCAGCTGAAAATAGTGTGTTATGGGACGATCAAAAAGACCTTGTAAAAGAAGGAGATTTACTTTTAGGTATTCCATATATGAGTTGTGGTATAATATATGAGTATTATAAATTAATTCAAACAGCGGATAATTTTTTGCTTTTTCAAGAAATAGGATATCCTGGTGATTCAGCGAGAAAAGTTATCGTGTTAAACAAACGAATGTAAACCCTTCAATACATATATTTAACCTTAAGGAGCAGTAAACTGCTTCTTTTTTTGTGCATTTTTCGCTTTACGTTCTTCTGTTTGAGTTCTTTTGCTCAACTCGCAAATCGGCTCACGCACTAATCAAAAAACTGGCTCAAGGTATTACATTGAGCTTGTCGAAATGCTGTTTTTTCTCTAAATAAATACAATAAGAAACTAAACACAGCCCACATAAAAATAAGACTTAGTCTTGCTTTCCCGCTAAGCAGGATATAAAATAGTATGTGCTCCGCATGTATTTGTAATACTGCGGAAACTAACAACTAAACATCAGGCATTTATTAATTTCCTTGTTCACTTTTTAAGGTATTCATTTGTTCGCTATCGCTCGGGCGTAATGCCTTAACAAGAGCTACTTTTAACAGGTGTCTTTTTTATTTATTTTCACCCCCGCTTCGCTGGATTTGTAATACCTTAACAAAAGCTACTTTCATGTGTGGCTTTTTTGTTTGTTATCATCAATGTTTTCGGCTAATCTATATAAACAACCAAGTGCTATTACTTCTCTATATAAAAAGATTGTTAAGATCTGAATCGAGATGAACACCCATGACATTGAAATTATTTATCGCTTTTAACCCATGATTTCATAAACGAATCGCTACTTGTTGCCTTTGAATGTTTTGATATGCTTAAATAAAAGGAGGCCTTTTATCATTTTGGTTTAGTATTCGTGTTCGCATTTTATCTAAAAACCATCGAAAGAAGAAAGAAAAGCATTTAAAACAGCAGGATCATGTCATTTCTATTCGAGATGGATTATTTTAGTCACTTGCTATCAATTGATCAACGGATTTTGTATTCTTCCAACGCTGCATAACTGTAAATGAAATGATGACAGACGAGGCGAGACCTTCAATCGCTAGAGATATACAGAAAAGAGATAAATCATTCGATCCACCAAGAAGAATTGAATTTGCCAAATCATTCATATGTTCAGGGCCTGTAATTGCACCAAGATAAATCCAGATAGCGATAACGCTTAATAAGACTCCTACAAATGAAGTTAACACCCCAGCGGCTAAATTGCTCAAATAGGAGGTGTTCCCGTTAGAAATTCTGCTTTTAATTGCGCGATTGACACCATAAATTACAAAAACAACGTTGAACAATCGAAGGAGTGTAATATCTGACAATCCGAATAATTCAAGAATAAGAAAAAAAACTCCAATCATGGCGAATATTGTAATTCCGTTCGCTAATATAGTTTGTGAATGTTTCATATATCTGTTTTTAAAAATGAATTATACCATAAGTTACTGAAAAACAACGACGATAAAAAGTGTTTTCGTTTATGTTAGCTAATAATTCCGTTTTATTATTTGGAAAAGTGTGGCGTCAAAGTAACTTTTTTCCGTTTCACGATACTTACTAACTAGAACAGTAACTTTAGCGAGTAAGAATGAGCAAGGCCAAACAACAAGAATTTCTAGACCTCTACGAACCAATTCATGATAGGTTTGAAGGCTTCTGCAGAGCGCGGGTTTATGGAAATATGGAGTTTCGTGATT
>JBLHVW010000007.1:0-56261 GCA_047628775.1 Salibacteraceae bacterium
ACCAGCACAATTACTACATGTATCAAACTGGAGATGGCTTGTTTCAAATGATTCCATGGGACGTTTCTGAAAGTTTCTTAGGTGCGTTATTAGGCGCTAACCCGAACCCTACCGAGCTTTATGAGTATGATCCTTACAACGGTTACAATTCATGGTGGTATCCACTTACGCAGGTTCTTACAGGAGATCCTACTTCACATTACGGTAAAATCTATACGGCGCATTTAAGAACAATTCTGAATGAAAGCTTGGATGCTACGGCAATTGAGAATTACGCCAATACGGTTCAAACTTTGGGTGCACCTGCCGCTGCTTCTGATCCGAATTCATTTTTTGGAATGACAGAATATTACAGCAATGTCATGGACGAATTAGTAATTCCATTCGTCTTTTCAGCTGGAGGAATTGTATCCTCGGTTGATTTGAGAAAACCGTATTTGGAATCGTTAGCACCAATGCAGGAAGTGCCACCAACAATTGGAAACCCAGTCGTTTTACCACCAGCCGGAGCAGGTACGAATTACGTGACGGCGCAAGTAAGCAATGCAACAACGGTTGAATTAATGGCGACGAAAAGCTTTTACAATTCAAAATTCGTTTCAATCCCAATGCATGATGATGGAACAAATGGAGACGCTACATCTGGAGACGGAAATTACACAGGTGCTTTCCCATGGTGGTTTGGCGGCAATCAAGCGAAATTCTACATCCGCGCAAACAACGCAAATGCTACAATGTTGAACCCTGAAAGAGCGGAGTACGAATTCTACACCTACGATTTGCCACTGGCGCTAGAAGATTTAGAATCATTTATAGTGGAAGTCTATCCAAACCCGACATCTGGCCTTGTAAACGTTAGCAATCCTTCAGGATCGAACTTAGAATATACCGTTCAAAATTCAATTGGGCAATTGATTGTTCAAAGTACATTGAAAGGAAATAAGATTGATTTATCGAATCAAATGGCAGGTATTTACTTCATCTCATTTGAAGACCACCAGGGCCGAACAGCGGTTAAAAAACTCGTTATTCAATAATTAAATTCTACTGTAGAACGATCAATTTTGTAAATGTCTTTGAACTGCTTCGTGCACTTAAGAAGTACATTCCTTTTGGCGCATCTGACAAATCAACGGTATAAGGATCAGAATCATTTCCATCGATTAAATCCTTGAAAATGACCTTCCCCATTGCGTTCGTTATTTGAATTTCCATTCCATTTGATAGAACGGAATTCGAAGCAATCGTTATTTTTCCATTCGTAGGATTTGGATATACCTTAAATTCAACTTCTTCTATCGAATCAACTTTCAAATTGTCCAAAACAAACGGTTCTGAGCTGATTGTACATCCAGAAGTCGTAGTGATTTCAACATGATACGTTCCCAATTGAGTAGGCACAAAACTCTGCGTTGTAACACCCAAAATTTGCACTCCATCCAAGAACCACGTATACGTTTCTCCTTGCGTCGACCACAATTCACCACCCAAATACGTAACAACCGGCGCAGGTTGAACTGTGTTCAGTTTTATTGTCGTTACGGAGTCAATTGTCACTCCAGAATTATCGATAGAAACATAGCGAACTGTATCGCCATCCACATTAAAGCGTACGTATTGATTCGTATAAATTTCCGTATCAATGTTGGGCGCATTGCTGTTCGTGTTGAAATCAATCGAAGCCGATCCAGCACCGCCAGAAATGATGTATTTCACTCCATTCATTTCACCGCGTTGGTAACAATGAGAATGCCCGTTTAAAACAAAATCAACATTGTAATCCTCAAACAAGGGAACCAATTCCGTTCGCATATCAACACTTCCTTGGTATAGGAAATACGGAGAAAATGGCAAGTAATAATCAGCGCTCCAAGCATTCGTCCACGGCGGGTGGTGAAAAAACACAAATAACCATTGACTTTGGTTGCACGTCAATTCATCAACAAGCCAGTTGTATTGATCTGATCCTGTTGTATATGGAATGTTTGAATCCATACAAATGAATTTCGCATTTCCCCACGTAAATGAATAATAACGTTCACTCGATTGAGGATTGTTGGAAGGCAGGTAAAAATCATCCAAATAAGTAGCCGCGTTGTCCGCGTATGTATCGTGATTTCCAATTGCGGTATAATGACACGCTTGCTTCAACATATCTTCATACACTCCAAAAAAGACTTCGTCGTAATTATCGCCAACGTTTTGATCAATATCTCCGGCGACAACTGCAAATTCAGCACTATCGGCTTCCATTAACTGCCCAATTTCACCTTGAACACCGTTGTTGTATCCACAATCTCCATAGTGCAAAAAGGAAAATTTCGTTGACGTATCCATTTTCGCCGTATAGAAATGATCAATATTCGATGTATATCCTTGATCCGTTGACGTTTGGTAATAGTAAAGCATATTTGGAGTCAATCCAGAAATATCGAAATAGTGCTTTGACGTTGAGCTCGATTCAGATAAGGTATTGTTCAAATTCCCCGCCGTCAATCCCCAATTAATCGTTCCGACAGAAGTTGAAACTGTTCTCCATGCAATCGTAACAGACGTTTCCGTTGGACGTTGAACATAATTATAGCGATCAACGACTTGTGAATTTAATTGAAAGGTGCAAAGAAGAAAAAGCAGTAGAATGCGCATCGGGTAGGTTTTGGATAGATCAAAGTTAGCAAACATTTTAAAGTCGGTTAAGTAAACACAAGTTTAACGCTAGCGAGAACCAAAACGAATGCCAACAAATACCGCAGCGCCTGATTGTTCATTTTCGTACTTCCGACCCAACTTCCTGCAAAACCACCAATTACTGCCAGACCTACAAAAAGCCATATATCTGTATTCAATTGAATTCCCAAATTGAGTTGACCCGCCATTCCAGCAGCAGAATTCACCCAAATAAACAAAGCAGACACGGCTGCCGCTTCTTTCATCCGTCCCCATTTAAACAATAGAATAACAGGACTTAAGATTATCCCACCTCCGATTCCGATCAAACCAGAAAAGAACCCTATTGCTGCGCCTGTTGAAATTCCTGCAATCCAACCGACCTTTTTAATCTCTTTAGACTCCTTTCCAAAAACACCTAGCATTTTAAGAATTGCAAAAATAAGAAGAACCCCAAGGATGATTTTATAGGTTTTAACATCAACTTCAAGCATTCCACCCAAAAACGATAGTGGAATGGAACCAACTGCAAAAACAAGGAAGAGTTTGCCTTTAAAATAACCACTTCGCCAAAAATGATAAAAGGAAATCGCGGCAACAAATAAGTTAAGAAGAAGGCCTGTGGATTTCATCTCATCTGGAGCGAACTCAAACAGGGCCATAAGGGCTAAATAACCGCTTGCACCTCCGTGACCTACGGCAGCATATAAAAATGCAACTAAGGGCAGCAGAACGAGAAATAAGCCGTGTGTTTCCATGATTGTATTGGTGAGGCTAAAGATATACAAATCCGCAATAGTGCATTTATAAGAAAACACATCATTGACTTACTACTGGAAAGTAAATCACAAAAAAAGGCCTCTCGAATCAATCAAGAGGCCTTTCAGTAAAAGTATTTTTCTACTAACCGTTCAGTGCTTCCGCACCACCAACGATTTCAAGAATCTCATTTGTAATTGCAGCTTGACGTGCTTTGTTGTATTGAAGTGTTAAATCACGCTTCATGTCACCAGCGTTGTCAGTTGCCTTGTGCATTGCTGTCATTCTCGCTCCATGCTCAGATGCGTATGAATCTAATAACGCTTTGAACAATTGAACTTTCAATGATTTCGGCAATAAATCCTCAACGATTTCAATTTTAGAAGGTTCAAACAAGTAGTCACCTGTTGAAGAACCTGCTTCTGCCAAAGTTGGAATAATTGGCAAGAATTGCTCATCCATAACTTCTTGAACCGCTGCGTTTTTAAACTTGTTATAAACGACAACAACTTTATCTACGTTTCCAGCTTGAAATTCATCCATTAAATACTGAGCTAAAACAGAGCTACGTTCGAACGTTAAATCATTGAACATTTCTTCTGCTTCTCCAATACCGTCCGGGCGCGTAAAGTTCGCTGATTTCTTGAAAGAATCATTCACCTTCTTACCAACAGCAATTAACTTAGTGTTACAATCAGCATATTCACCAGCGATAAGCACATTTGCTTTTTTGATGATGTTGTTGTTGAAACCACCACATAAACCTCTATTCGAAGTTACACCAACAATGATTACATTTTTAACCTCTCTTTGATCTGCAAACGCATTCTCAGAAAGATCCAATGTAGCACTAAGGTTCCCCAAAATTTCTTGCAATTTCTCAGCATAAGGGCGCATTTGCGTAATAGCATCTTGCGCTCGCTTCAATTTTGAAGCAGAAACCATTTTCATCGCAGAAGTAATCTGCATTGTAGATGAAATTGAGGTTATTCTGTTTTTTATTTCTTTAAGATTTGCCATCTTTTATAATTATGAATTATGAATTCGGAAATATTAATTCCTAACCCATAACTCCTAATTCATAATTCTCTAGTATTTCGCTGAAAGCTCTTTTGCAACAGTTTCTAACACATCCGTTTCTGCTGAAGTGTATTTCCCTGCTTTAAGTGCATCCAATGTATCTCTATGTTTCGCATCTAAGTAATCCAAATATTCATTTTCGAATTCTTTTACTTTAACAACTGGAACATTTTGGATTAACCCCTTAGAACCAACATAGATAATAGCAACTTGCTTCTCTACCGGGTAAGGATCACCTTCCATTTGCTTTAAAATCTCAACGTTTCTTGAACCTTTATCAAGTACAGACTTTGTTGATGCATCCAAATCGGATCCAAACTTAGCGAATGCTTCTAACTCACGGTATTGTGCTTGATCAAGCTTTAATGTACCCGCAACTTTCTTCATTGACTTAATTTGTGCGTTTCCACCTACACGTGATACTGAAATACCAACGTTAATCGCTGGACGAATACCTGCGTTAAACAAGTCACCTTCTAAGAAGATTTGACCGTCAGTAATCGAAATTACGTTTGTTGGAATATATGCAGAAACATCACCTGCTTGCGTTTCAATAATTGGAAGAGCAGTTAATGAACCACCACCTTTAACCATATCTTTCAATGATGGAGGAAGGTCATTCATTTGTTTTGCAATCTCATCATCAGCAATGATTTTTGCAGAACGCTCTAATAATCTTGAGTGAAGGTAGAATACATCTCCTGGGTAAGCCTCACGTCCTGGAGGGCGACGAAGAAGAAGTGAAACCTCACGGTATGCTACTGCTTGTTTAGACAAATCATCAAAAACGATTAATGCCGGACGACCAGTATCTCTAAAGAACTCACCAATCGCAGCACCAGTCATTGGAGCGTAGAATTGAATTGGAGCAGAATCAGAAGCGTTTGCCGCAACAACAACTGTATAAGCCATTGCACCAGCATCTTCTAATTTCTTAACGATTCCAGCAACAGTTGATCCTTTTTGACCAATTGCAACATAAATACAGAAAACTGTTTCTCCTCTATCGTGGAATTCTTTTTGGTTAATAATTGTATCAATACAAACTGTTGTTTTACCAGTTTGACGGTCACCAATAACAAGCTCACGTTGTCCACGACCAACAGGAATCATTGCATCAATTGCTTTAATTCCAGTTTGAAGAGGTTCGTTTACCGGTTGACGGAAAAGTACACCTGGAGCTTTACGCTCGATTGGCATTTCGTACAATTCACCTTCAATTGGTCCTTTACCATCGATTGGAAAACCAAGAGTATCAACTACACGTCCAACCATTCCTTCTCCAACCTTAACCGAAGCAATACGACCAAGACGCTTTACAGTGTCTCCTTCTTTTACTTTAGTAGATTTTCCAAGAAGTACAGCACCAACGTTGTCTTCCTCCAAGTTCAAAGCGATTCCTTGAAGTCCACCATCGAACTCAATTAACTCACCGTATTGAACTCCTCCAAGTCCATAAATACGAGCAATACCATCTCCAATCTGAAGTACAGTACCCACTTCTTGCAACTCAGCTTCTGAACGGAATCCTGATAATTGCTCTCTTAATATTGCAGAAACTTCTGCTGGTTTTACATCTGCCATCTTGTATAGATATTAAATTGGCTCACTTCGACTAGCTCGGTAAGCAATTATAAATTAACGTGCTAGACGTTGTTTTAAATTATTAAATTGGTTCAAAACAGAAGCATCGATTTGCATGTCTCCCATTTTCACAACGAATCCTCCTATTAAAGACGCGTCTATTTCTTCTGTTACCTCCAAAGTTCCTTTGATAGAACCTTGGATTTTATCCAGTATTTTTTTCTTGGTATCTTCATGTAAAGGATGCGCCGACGTTAATGTCATTGGCACAATTCCTTTATAAGCTTTCACCTGCGCGTCAAACTCTTCAGCGATATATGGCAAAATTGCTTCTCGACCATTATTAGTGATCAACTCAACGAAAGAGATTGTTATATCTTCAAATTGTTCGAAAATCAATTTAAAAATTGAAACCTTCTTGTCAGCCTTAATTAACGGGCTTTCAATAAGCGTTCTGAAATCCTTCTCTTCTGTGTTGGTTTGAAGCAAAAAGTGCATATCACCAAGTACTGAATCAACCTTGTTTTGTTCAACGGCTAATTCCAGTAATGCTTTCGCGTATCTTGATGCTACTTTAGTACTTTTCATCTGATGCTTAATTCAAGTTAATGTCTTCAGCCATTTTATCAGCTAAAGCTTTCTGCTTATCTTCTGATGACAACTCACTACGAACAATTTTCTCAGCTATTTCAATTGAGAATGCAGCAACAGTAGTTTTCAACTCCATAATTGCAGCAACTTTCTCAGCATTGATTGATTCTTGAGCAGAAGCTAACATTTTGCTTCCTTCTTCTTTAGCAGCGTCTTTTGCATCAGAAATCATTTTAGTTGCTGTCTCTTTAGCCTCTTTAATTAATCCATCTCTTTCAGCACGTGCGTCCTTCAGTAAGTCTTCATTCTGCGCTTGCATTTGCTTCAACTCTTCCTGAGCCTTCTCAGCTTGCACTAATGAATCCGAAATTTTTTCTTCACGCTCATTTACCGCGTTCAGAATAGGTTTCCATGCAAACTTTCTCAGCAAGAACAATAGTGCTAAAAACAATATTGTTTGCCACATGAACAACCCAAACGAAAAATCTTCTAATAATTTCATCCCTTTTTTCTTTTCTTAACTCTTAATTCTCTCAGCCGCAACCAATCGTTGCGGCATTGAGATAAAACTAATTGGTACTATACTGCGAATAATGCTGCGAATCCAATTCCTTCAATAAGCGCTGCTGCGATCAACATTGCTGTTTGAATTTTGTTTGTTGCTTCTGGCTGGCGTGCGATTGCATCCATTGCAGATCCACCGATTCTTCCGATACCGACACCTACACCGATTACTACTAATCCAGCTCCAATCATTTTAATTGCTCCAGCTGTTAATGCTGCTGCTGCCGCTTCTGCTGCTAACGCTGCTACTTGTGCTTCGTCCATTTTACTTTTATTTAAGGGTTATTAAATACAAACTAGTGATGCTCTGCGGTTGCAGACGCTGAACCGAAGTACAACGCTGTTAGCATCGTGAAAATATATGCCTGTAACAAGGCAACTAAAAGCTCAATGATATTCATGAAGAACGTTAATCCTACGAATGCCCCTTGAGCGAATATTGAATCAAAAAAGTATACTACACCGATTAAAGCTCCAAGTACAACGTGACCTGCGAACATATTTGCGTACAAACGAATCATTAATGCAAATGGTTTAACAACCATACCAATCAATTCAATTGGAATCAAAATGATTTTCATTGGAATTGGCACTCCTGGCATCCAGAAGATGTGCATCCAATAGTTTTTGTTACCTGTAAACGTTGTAATGAAGAATGTGAACAAGGCCAAAGCGGCAGTAATTGCCAAGTTACCTGTAACGTTAATTCCTAGCGGAGTCATTCCAGCTAAATTTAGAAACCAGATAAAGAAGAATACCGTTAATAAATAAACCATGTATTTCTTGTGCTGCTTTTCTCCAATGTTTGGAATTGCAATATCATCACGGATAAATAAGATAATTGGTTCAAAGAACTTTGCAGCTCCTGATGGCGCTAAGCCTGACTTATATGATTTCGCAACACTTCTAAACAAGAAGAACATTAAAAGACACATTAAGAAAACAGTCAACACATTTTTTGTGATTGAGAAATCCCACGGCATCATAGCAGCAACTGCCACCTCACCGTTTTCACCTTTCACTTCACTGAAAAGAACTGCTCCATGCTTATCGCAACTGTAGATCTTCCCATCATGCGTATCTAACTTAAAATACTTTCCAGACGATGCAACAACTTTATGACCATGTTCGAAGGCTCCTGACATAAAGAAATGCATTCCTTCATCATATAAAATAACAGGAAGTCCAAAGCCGTAATGCTTGTCTTCTGACTCAATTGTAAGAATCCCAAAATCATGAGAATCTTGAGTATGATGCTTTACGAACTCATTGTTCCTTCCCCTCTGTTCTTGAGGAGTGAGCTCTTCCGTTCGCTCGCTATGTTCATCTTCAGGATTAGCAATAACAGCAAAAGGACTGATAAGAGCTAGGACAATTAAAAACTTAAATAATCTATGCATATCTCACGATCTATTGACCACTAATTTTGGGGCAAAAGTACGTATAATATATAATATAGGCGAAACTAATTTAGGTAAAACTTTTAAACGGATTCCCGCATGTCTTCTGTGCATTAAAAAAAAACCATGAATTGTGCTCAAATTCAAGTAGATAATCCGTTAAATTTGCTCTAAACGAAGCTTTTTGAATTTAGAATGCGTAACATATAGAGAATTTCGATGACAACACTAATTCCATAAGGGACAAAGAAAGAAGTAAACTCAACACTCCTAAACCCTGTGACTTCTTTAATGTTAGGATATAGGATAAATAGGAATAGTATCAATTTAATAGTACTTGCAGCAAGAAACACAAACCCTAATAGGTCCGACTTTCTTCTCTCATAAACCAACAAAACAATAAAGAATGCAATTGTGAAAAAATAATTAAAACAATAATTAATGACAATATGACTTTCAAAAGCACCAATCTTTAAATCGTGTTGAAGTAAAGCATGAACAGCAAACGAAGCCCCCAAGAGTGCAGTTAAAAGCACAATAAAGCCCATGGCTTTTTTAGTCATCGTCGGAATTGAGTTTGTTTACTTGACGTAAAACATTGTACAATGAAATGGCAACTGCAAAGAGCGTCATTCCAATTGTAAACCATTTTTTGTCTGAGGGGTATGTATCATCCAAGTACCTGCCAAGAATTGCACCTAAAAAGATGGTAGCAGCCATCTGGGCGCCTATTCCAGATAAACGAACATATCTAGGCGGTCCACTTGGCTTTTTCTTGTCAGACATTTAGTAGACCGTATTATCTTCTAACGTATCTTCCTTTATTGTTTTCGATGCGGTCGTCGATGTGCTCTTATGATTGCTCATCACACAGTTTCCTGAGAAATTCGCCCCATCTTCAACCTCCAACTTCGCGGTTTTGATCTCACCCGTAATATCAGCCGTTGATTTTAGCGTCAATAAACCATCGACTTTAAGAGTTCCATCAATCTTACCTTCAATATCGGCAGCTCCACAAATAAGGTTACCATTAATCATTCCAGTTACTCCAATGACAACCTTTGATGAAACAGAAACATTCCCAACTACTTCTCCATCAATTCGTAAATTAGAATCAGTGATCACATCACCAATCACTTTAGACCCTTCAACAATTACATTTAGTTTATCCGGACTATCAAACGTTACAGCTCCCTTTTTCTTCATAATTTCAAAATTAATAATATTCTAAATAAAAATCCTCGTATTCTTTAAGGCTCATACTTTCAAAAAGGGTTCTAAGATTATCTTTTGTTATTATTAAGATCTTAGCTTCACTAATATTCAGAAGGTGTTTTTTCGTTCCCTTAAATGCTCTAATATAAGAAGCTGCTTTCATATCATCATCGAAATCATCAATAATAATTAAACTTTGATCTTTCCCGAAAATCTTTGGGTCAACTTTTAGACCATCGCGGCTAAAATATTCTCTATTGAAGTTTGAAATTCTAGTTTTTGCGCTCGTAGAGCTTGTTTTCTCATCTAGAAAAACAATTACCTTAACTTTAACTTGATCATTATATCTATAACCAGATTTGTTAATGAAATTAACAGCTTCATTTGGAGAGTAACCATTTTGAATAATTCCGATCATTTCTATCGCTCGTCTCGCCTCTTCAGTCTCAGGATACTCAGCAACTAGCTGCTCTAATACCGGTAATAAAATATTCTTATCTCTCTCCATTTGACCTAAGCACATTGCTTTCAATAACATGTACTTCGATCTGTAGATATTATTATTTTCATCACTAACTACTCTTGTAGCATTGTTCAAAACATCACGGTAACGGCCCCTTGAGTATTTATCAACTTCAGAAATATATACCTTAACCGACGCCGCATCTCTTTCTTTCTTTTTAATAAAGAATTCTGGATCGCTTAGATAATTGGCATAATCACTAAAGGGATAATTGTCTACAATGTAGTTTTTCTGTTTCTCAGCCATAACAGAATTGTTGTTCACCGAGAGCTTGTACAATTGGAATGAGCTTAAAATGTCGTGAGGATCGGATTGCAAACCCTTTGCTAATGCCGCTTGAAATTGATCTTCAGCCAATTTAGATTCATTCAGTTGCTCTTTGTAAATAACTCCAGCATTGTAATGACCTTCCATCAACTTACGGTTTGAATTCGCCATCGCATCTTCATCCAATGGAATCCATTTTAATAAATTCTCTACCGTCAATGTGTCTTCTACTTCTCGCGGAAGCGAATCAAGCAACTCCTCATCCGGCACTCCAAACTGAGCTTCCGGAATTTTTTCCGAGCGACGCCAGTTTTCCTCATTATCACGCTGGCCCCATAACCGCTTAAAGTCTTGATACCCTTCTGATCTGGCTTTGTTATTATTCCAATACCATTTGGCGCCATTCCCACCCGCTTCAAACAAGGCTTCATTGTCTTGCAACTCTCTCAACCTTTCAGCGTCCCTTTTTTTACGAGCAGCTTCGTCGTCCTTAATTTTTTTAATAACATCTTCAAGGAATTTCTCACGATCCTTTTCAGGCAGTGCTGCGATTCTTTGCAGACTATCTTCACGTTCGCACGTTTCAACAGCTATTACTAATTTCGCTAGATTACTCGCTTTATTGCGAATTGCTTCAGCATTTGGATATGTATCTTTAATTACAGAAGCGCAAGAATCATAATATTTTTGAGCGGGAACATATTGACGTTTCGAGAAGCTTAAATCTGCTAATCTTTCATACGCCATTCCTTTCTGACGTGTATTTGTAGTTGAATAGAACGCTGATTTGTGCAAGTAATCAATTGCTTGTTTTTCGTCATTCTCCTTGAATTCGATCTCAGCAAGAGCAAAATAAATTTGATCCTTATACTCTGCGTTTTTAGAATCGCGAAGCATTTTGTTCAATTCCTTCTTCACCTTATAACCAGATCCTAAGAATGCTCTTTTCAAGCGCGCATTGAAATTCATTTCATACCCTGCCTTACTTTTAACCACCTTCGTATAATGAAATTTCGCTTGGTTTAAATCTCCAGTCTCCTGATACATCTGTCCAAGTACAAAATGAACTCTTGCCTTATTGTCACCTATACGCGCTTGATTTAAAGCTTCCTTTAAATAGGTAATCGCATCTTCCTTATTGTCTTGTAACAAAGCCAATTCAGCTTTCGTCTTTTCCAATTCAAATCGAATTGCCTTGGGAAATTTAGCAATTTCATCTTTTTTACTTTTCTTCTTCTTTTTGCTTGACTTTTTACTTTTCGAGCTCTTCTCCCCCTTTCGCTCTTTTTCTTCAAGAATGGCCTTATCTAAATTGTCAAGATTAAATTTCGCTTCGGTTAAGTTCCCTTGGGCCATGTTCGTTTTCGCCATCCAAAGCTCTCCAACGTATAACGAAGGGTCATTTTTGTAGAATTTACGAACGAATTGAAAGCTTTTCATCGCTCCTTCATAGTCACGACGGTAATACGATGCGATCCCAATTGTCGTCCAATTTTCATCGATCCAGCGGTTGTGTTCTTCCTTTTTTCTCGAAGGACGCTCATTGCTCGGCATACTGTGATTTACAATGACTTTTTTGCATTTAGCGATTGCTGTATCAATGGCAGGAAACATTCCTATTACCTCCTCGTCTCCAGGAACAGGATCAATAGGGATCAATGTGTAATAATCCTCGATGCGCCCTTGTTGGTACGAAACCATAGACTGGTCAATCAGTTCATTCGCATTGTAATATCCGTTATAATGAGCCGTTAAGCTATGGTAATTACGATTAATGAAAGTGTTCTTCTCGGTTGAGCATGAGAAGACTACCACCATGACCAATGATGCAATCGCTGCTATTTTAAATCCTCTTACCATTTTATATTTTGATTTTCGTTCTTCTGGAAGAAGAACTCCCAAAAATCATTTTTATTATACCTGATCCTCTTTATATTAGGCAATATTTGTAAAGACTTGTTGGATATCATCATCGTCTTCAATTTTATCCAGCATCTTTTCAATGTCTAAGAGTTGTTCGTCAGTGAACTCAACAGGTTGTGTTGAAATTCTTTGAAGATTCGATTTTATAACATCAACATTCATCTCTTCAAGACCAGTCGCTATGGATCCGAATGAAGTATAATCCCCATAAACCAAGACTATATCATCTTCCAATTCAATTTCTTCTAAACCTGCGTCAATTAACTCAAGCTCCATTTCTTCAACATCAAAGTCGTCTGTTTTTTCAAATTCAAAAACAGACTTTCGATTAAACATGAATTCAAGCGAACCGTTTGGAACAACACTTCCACCTGCTTTATTGAAGTATGACTTCACATTTGCAATCGTTCTGGTTGGATTATCTGTGGCACATTCAACATAAACCAAAACGCCATGAGGACCTTTTCCTTCATAATCCATTTCAGAAAATGTTTCAGCATCCTTGGCATCTGCGCGTTTGATCGCCGCTTCGATATTGTCCTTCGGCATGTTTTGCCCTTTGGCATTTTTAATTGCCGTGCGCAGTGTAGCGTTCGTATCTGGATCCATTCCGCCTTCTTTGGCCGCCATGGTTATCGCTTTTCCAAGCTTGGGAAACAATTTCGACATTTTGTCCCATCGTTTTTCCTTTGCCGCTCGTCGATATTCAAATGCCCTACCCATATTTTAGTGTTGTTTTTAACAAAATTAAGAAATTAGAGGAACAAGAGGAAGCAGATGAATTGAAAATTCCACTTATAGAGGCGCAAGCTGAATTTTCGGCTTCTATTCTTGCAGTTCTGATTTAACTGTTATTTCCCTCGGAGGTAATCCAAAATTGGCTTTCCTTTAATATAAATATCCACTATTCTAGCCTCTCCATCCATGATTCGAACGCCTATATGTACATACTCACGTTGTTTCTGAAAGGCTCTCTCAGCGGGCATTGCGTAATCTTCATTAATAAAGTACTTACACATGTTTGCTGGTGGCTTAATTGATACAATGGATTTATAACTCCCTTTATCATCCGAACCGATGGTGTTGCTGTTTCTACTAGCGAAACCCTCGCGAAACTCCTCTCTTCCTTCAACATAATCTATCTTAGAATTAAGATAATCTCCTTTTTTAGGCGGGTATTTAAAAGCCTCTTTAAAATAAGCATATCCCTCTGGGTCAAGACCAATCAATACATAGGCGTCGTCTCCTGCTTCGAATTTATCGAGGGTTGGAATATTTCGAGTTTCATAATTCACCCTCAAATATTTCCCTCTAAAAGGATCCATCGGATCGTAAGCCTGAGGCTTAAACTTATAATAGGCACCGTTCGTTAAGATGTCTTCCGAGCTTACAATCACATAGATTGGTACCATGATGATTGCAAGCGCAAAGACAAAAAAGAATATTTTCTTATTCTTCATTCAGAAAGCTTTTTGTGACGTTCAATCTCTTCTACCTTATCTTTTACCAAGAGGTTGATCACAAAGAACATTCCACCGACAATCAAGAATACAATTCCTTTAGCGATGTAACCCAAATCTGTATCGAAATATCTAATACCTAACAAAACAGCAACGACAAGGAGTCCAGCGAATACCTTTATAACATTTCCACTAGAACTTCCGTGAATCATAGTCGTAATTCCTATGTAAAGGATGTAGAAATTAATGAACAAAGACATCCACCACCATGAATCAATGAAATCATCAAATATCATACAGAAAATCACGAAAAATGGTGCAAAAACAATCAAATAATTGATCTCTCCAAATTTCTCTTTGGCTCTAAAGAAGTTGTAGTAGATCCCCCCCATTACGACAAGAAGCAAAAGGAAATAATACCATTCTTCACCTTCCCATCTATCCATGTGCATAAACGAATCCGAACCAAATGCCATAATCATTGACCATTTATTTGAAATGGCAATTAATGCAGCAACAATACCCAATTGAGACACCCATGAGAATGGACGCATAAGCATATGCATGTTGTCTCTCATGTATTGTTTACCAAAAAGATAGAACCCAACCCCTGCAGTTAAGGCCCATAAAATGTAGTTGCTTTTTACTGTTGTAATTAGACCGAAAATCAACACATAGTAGAAAACATAAGACATGTAAACAATTCGAACACTTTGCTTCGTTGATTTTTTATCCAACGCCAAGTAGAAATGAGGTATAAAAGCCAAAATATAAAGCCAAAACCAATACAGTTCACTCTCAGTTTCTCCACCCAGAAACCCACCGAACGGACTAGCATTAACAAGAAGAGGTAAAGCTAAAACCAAGTAAAATCCTGAAATCGCTGAGGCGCGAGCCACATAAAACAAGGGTATTGTTAATGCCAACCATACTTTAATAAACTTAAGGAAATCGCCTTCTATCTCGTAAGTTTGACTGACAAGTGCCATAGAAGCCCCAATCATCAGCATTAGAAATAGCGAACTGGTCTCTATCCAAGTCTTGGAATCTTTGTGTTTAAAAATGGCCAAATAATAAAAATATAAGGCCACTAAAATTGGTATTACACTGAAAAAGCCTTTTAAATGCTTTGGCATATCGTACCAATTGTGCGAAATGATAGAAAATATTCCCGCTGAGGCAAATAGGGCTCCAAAAAGCGCACTAATTACTAGAAATATCTGCCAATAAGAAGGATCTTCATTTCGTCGAATAAAGCTTCTTATTTTTATTCCAGTCTCCGCGCTGACTATATTTTTGGTCTCAAGTTTTTTGGCAAAATTCAGTAAAGTATTTGTCAATAATGCATTTGGTTCCATAGTAGGTAGTATTTAATTTATTGCTTATGCAATGTGATTAAAGATAACATAATTTCTCAGCGTTAACACATAGTTAACCTGTCGATTCATTTAATATTCATATATTTACAGCAATGAAAAATTTATTTTTAATTCTCTTTTTTACAGTTTCTTTTCAAGCCTTTTCGCAAGTCACAGAAGGGTATTTTCAATATTCAATAGATGTTAAACCGTTAGATACTTCAATTGATACACGTCAAAAAGTTGGAATGCTCATTGACAGTAAAATGGAAATTTACTTTGCAGACAATTTATCCCGAGTTGATTTCCAAATGGGGTCAATGTATACCACTTCAGTACGAATTGACAGAAACATTCAAAAAGCAATTTCATTATCAACAAGTATGGCTGGTAATTATGCTGCCGAGCTCCCAATGGATGCCTTAAACGCAAATGCTCCTCAGTTAGATCCAAATGCGGTTCTTGAATTGTTTGATGAGGAAAAAACGATCTTAGGATTCAAGTGTAAAAAAGCAGTTCTTACTCAAGATGGAAACAGTACAATTTACTGGGTTACAGATGAAATAGACATTGCAATTCAAAATTACTCTATTCTTAATCCTAATGTACCTGGGTTTCCTTTAGAATTCTCTTCAACATCAGAGGGAATGTCAATGAACTTTAAAGCTTCGAATCACAAGCTTAATCTAAAAGATAAAAAGGAGATCTTTTCAACGGTAATTCCTGAAGAATATGCTTTAACTCCACAAAATACTTCAGGACAATAAGCATTTATTCAGGCAACTCTATTTTAGACTATTCAGCTCCTGAAAATTCTACTGCATTTTAATTCGGCTATATTGGAGTGCATTCTCAAGGTTCTCTTTCCAAACTATTCAAATTGATCCCTACACACCTTAAGTTGGAGTTTTCCTCCAGAAATGACGTATGGAGTCAAATTCAAAACCCAGGCCTTGCAATTGATCTTATAGAATAGTACATCCTTTCAATGGAAGTCTTGAAGAATAGGCGTTAACGTCGAAGAATATTACTTGGCGTTAAGCTTTATCAGCGCAACTCTGTTTTTAGCATGTTCAGATTCTGAACATCCTCCTGTACAGTCATTTTGAGGGTCAGTTTCACCTTTAGAAGAAACTTTGATTTGTCCTTCTCTTATTCCCTTTTTAACCAACTCTGCTTTAACACTAGCGGCTCTCTTATAACCTAAGTTATAATTGTAGTCTGCATTTCCACGTTCGTCAGTATGACCTTCAATCATAATTGAACTGTTTGTGTAAGTAGTAAGAAACATGACCAATTCAGAAATATTCAATACTTCCTCATTCAAATCAAATTTATTGAAATCAAAGTAAACTCTTGGGATCTTCCAATTAGCTGCAAATTCATTAAAATCGACCGAGTCTTTCTTGACAACAGGTGGTAAGGGCTCTGAGTATTTAATGAAATAAATATCATCGTCACCTGATCCTCCCTTTCTATTCGAAGTATATCTTGCAGAATCCGCTGAATAGTAACAGAAATTAAAATCATCCTTAAAACTATTGACTGGAGATGAAATATGTGCTAAGTCTGAAAACATCGATCCTTTGACTTTCGCTACATACACATCTAAACCTCCATATCCAGGTCTTCCATCTGAAGCCAACGTCAGAAGTGAATCTCCCATAAACATTGGATACATTTCGTCGTACTTTGTGTTCAAGCTTTTTAGTTCCGTTGGTTTAGACCAGGTACCATTAGAGAGTTTCGAAAGGTATAAATCTGCACCATTTGTGTATTCACCCATCTTAGTGAAAACAACCATGTCACCAGAAGCGTTGACAGTTGCATGTGTACAAGAAGTAGAATCTTCATATCCGGAATACTCCCATAGACTAATGTTCGAAATAAGATTGGTTGATTTGTTAAATTCTCCTTTGTAGATATGGGGCACCATGTCCATTACATTTTCAGCCAATGGTTTATTTATAGAAAAAAGAACATCTTCACCATTAGGGAAAAATGATATTGAAGAAATCGACTTATCCAATAAAGTGTCATCAATTGAAATGAATTTAAATTCTCCGTTAGATCCTATCATTGGGTTCGCCAACATAAGTTCAGTAGAGTCATTATTCATTTGTTTTCCTTGTCTATCCGTTGCTATTTCTGAATAACGGATTGTGTATTCTCCAAACATTGGACCCGAGATATCAGCTTTAGAAGTGTTCCCCTCCATTTGGGAGTTCATTAAATACGTTTTAGGTGTCCAGGTTGGAATAAGTTTACTCGATTGAAGATTAATACTTACATCAAATTCGTTATCCAATTCCATGTAAGCTTCATAGGATGTACGAGCCTTCTCATAATTACGAGACCCCATATTCACTTCTCCATTAACGTAATAAAAATATGCTTCAACATCATCCGTTTTTATAATGGAATCCGAAATTGGCAAGCACTTTTCGTAATCACCTATCGCAAAATATGCATAGGCCAAACGTTTATAATCTTCTAAAGGAATTGAACCTTTTGCAATGACTTTCTCGTAAACTTTTGATGAATTTGAATATTCAAATCGTTCAAAAAGATCTCTTGCATTTTCTAAGGACTGACACCACGAATTACTTGTTACAAGTAACGCGATCAAAAAAGGAACTATTTTCATTTTATTTTCGGAGAGAAGATTCTATTGCGTTTTAACCAAGGCGTTTTATTTCCACTGTTCTTAGTTCTCAATTGTAATTCAAGGAAAATTTCATGCGATCCAGAAGAGTAATCACCAATATCAGAAAGCGTATAATCATAAGAATACCCAAATCTGAACTGGCCTGCTTGTCCTCCAGCCATTATAGCTACTGCATCTAAGTGTCTATAAGATACTCCAAGCCAAACAACTTTTTTGTAAGTTCCCAACGCTGTAACATCAAATTGCGTCGTGAAAGTTTCAATCATTTGAACGAGTGCAGTCGTTTTTAAATCAAATGAAGGGCTCAATTCAAATTCATAACCACCTAAGAAATAGTATGTTCTTTCTAACGGGTTGTAAAATGGGTTGCCAAAATCATAAAGATCTCGTCTTAGTTCAACTAGATTGTAAGCTGATAACCCAGCAAAACCTTTGTCTTTGAAATGATAGAACACCCCAACATTAGCATCTGGAACGAATTGGTTATTGTACCCTCTAAGAACGGCTGGATCATCTGGCAAGTAGGTTGTCAACATGTTCACATCAATTAAGTGTTGCGTTAATGAAAGACCAAGTCCTAAACCAAGTTGATGATCGCCTCTTCTATCTAGTTGTAAATGATACGCAGCGTTAGTATTCAAACCTGTTCTTCTTGAAGGGCCTGCAACGTCATTAAAGACTGTACCACCGAATCCCATGTTTTTACCCACTTCCCCGTGAGCTGAAATTGCCTGCGTTGTAGGAGACCCTGGGAAATTAACCCATTGTTTTCTAAAACTCAATTGAACAGGAACATAATCCTTTGATCCTGCTGCTCCAGGATTCACTAACATTTCATTAAACAAATACTGTGAGTTCAGTGAAATTTGTTGACCAGATGCAAAACCTGCTACTCCAATAAACAATATTGATAAATATTTTTTCATTTTTGTTATCTTACTATTGTAATAATTCCTTTTAACACTTCTCTATCTGGTTGGTTCAAATTAATGATCCAATAATAAACTTCTGATGGGGCTGGGTGGTCATTAATAAAACCGTCCCATGGCTCATAAATACCTGATTGATTATGGATTAAATTTCCCCACTGATTAAAAATCTGTATTTCTGCCTCTGGATATAATTCCATGTTATCAATAACCCAAAGATCGTTGTAATAATCACCATTCGGGGAAAATGCCGTTACCGGAAAAACACATCCAACACTATCTTTCGTAATGAAGACAGAATCCATTCCAACACATCCTAAGATATCAGTTACAACAACTGAATACCATTCGTTGCTCAATCCAGTATTATCAGAACTCACCGTTCCGTTTGACCAATTGTACAAATATCCTCCATTACCGCCATTCGGATAGGCAAATGCTGCACCATCGTAATTATCGACACAAGAAATTTGATCAATCTCAAAATCAATTAATACCGAATCAGGTTGCGCAATATCAGTGCTAATTGAATCTATACACCCTTTCGTATCCACTACGATCAGTTCATATGTATCAGATGGTATATTTAATAAATCTTCAGTAAGAGCTCCATTGGACCAAGTTGTTGTATATGCTGGGTTACCTCCTGCTATATCAACTAAAATATTACCATCAAAACCACCTTGACAGCTAACTACGTTAAATGTATAATCAATTGCTAAAACGTCAGGTTCAACTATTTCTAAGAACATCTCATAGAAGCATCCATTAGAATCGAGAATTTCCAATTGGTAAATGTCACTCGGGAAATCAATCAAGTCCTCCTCTTGCGCTGACAATGCAAAATCTGAATTGAACCAAGTAAATGAATACGGTGCAAATCCTCCTATTGGCGTTATATCAATAATACCATCTGATAAACCGAAGCAAGTAACCGGTGTTATTACTTCATTCAGAGTCACAGCGTCAGGCTCTCCAACAAATATTGAGTCAGAAAGTAAACATCCATTGTCATCTGTGATAAGGAATGTGTAATATCCTGCAGTTAAGCCTGTGATCTCCGCAAGTGTATCTCCACTTGACCAGTTGTAATCATACGGCGTTGTTCCTCCTGTTATAGAAAGGTCGATTTCTCCATCAGAACCATCTTTACAAAGTACATCTTCAACTTCATAAGTAAAAGATAAACTATCCATTGGTTCAGTAAGTGTAATACTGTCAACGATAATACAACCATTATCATCAGTAACTGTTACTTCATAGTATCCTGCATACAGATTAATGATGTCTTCAGTAACCGGACCATTATTCCATAAGTAAGCGTAAGGTATTTCACCACCAGTTACCGTTAAGTCAACAGAACCGTTGTTACCAGCATAACAAAGAATATCTACTCCAACAACAGATGTTTCAAGCTTTGTTGGTTGCGTAATGATGAGTGTGTCAATTACGAAACAACCGTTATCGTCAACTACATTGTATCGATATAAATCTGCCGGGTAGTTGATTAAGTCTTGATCCGTGTTACTCAATAAATAAGTTGAATTTGCCCAATCATAAACATAAGGAGCTGTTCCACCGGTAACTGTTAAATCAATTACTCCATTAGACTCACCAAAACAATTTACATCGGTAATAGCACTTACCACTGTCAATGGCATTGCTGGTTGAGAAACCACAACGGTTCCTCCAAACGGACAACCATTTGTATCTACGACAGAATAACCATAGGTTCCTGCTAAAATATTTGAAATATCTTCCGTTGTTTGTCCTGATGTCCATGAGAATGTGAAAGGCTGTGTTCCTCCACTGACTTCCAAATCTATGCTTCCTGTATTGTCACCAAAACAAAGAATATCAACCCAAGTTGCCGCTACAGCGATTGGAAGGTTTGGTTGCTTAACTTCTTGTGATATTGTAAATGTACAACCGTTACCGTCCGTAACAACTGCCGTATAAACGTCAGCAACTACATTGGCCAAATCTTGACCTGCAGAAACAAAGACACCCAGACCATCCGTCCAATTATAAGAATAAGATAAAGTTCCACCGGTAACTGTTAAATCGACACTTCCATCAGATCCACCAAAACACAATACATCAACAGCAGTTGTTGTCGCTAATAATATAGTTGGCTGATCAATAACAACATTGTCTGTATATTGACATCCATTCGCATCGGTAATCGTAACTTGATAATCATCAGCAATCACACCGTTTAGCACTGGATTGTTTTCAGAATACAATGTTGTCGAATTTTGCCAACTATAAGACAGAGGAAGTGTTCCTCCACTAGGTGTAACTGATGCACTCCCTGATGGATCACCAAAACAAAGTACACTTGAAGAACTCATCACTCCAGACAAGACAACCGGTTCAGTAATATTAAAAGGAAGAGTTAACGTACACCCATTAAAATCTGTTACTGTTAGTGAATAATTAGTGGCTGTTAAACCGCTAACATCCTGCGTTAATTGACCAGACGTCCATAAGTATGAATAGGACGGCGTACCTCCCCAGATATCGACTGCAATACTTCCATTTGCATCACCAGCACATAAAGCGTCACTTTCTATACCTATTCCCTGAAGTGCCTCTAGTGGTTGCTCAATAGTATAAGTCTTACTATAGGTACATCCTCTTGCATCGGTAATTGTAACAGTATAAGTTCCTGCATTAACATTGATCAAGTCCTGTCCTGTTGTACCATTCGACCAATTGTAGCCATACGGTCCCGTCCCACCCAAAACAGTGATATTGACACCGCCAGTTGGAACCAAGTAACAATTCACATCCGTTACCGTTTCTGTTACCGATATTGGGTCTGGTGAACCAACAACGAATGCACCGACTCCTGTGCAACCACTCGGAATGTCCTGAACAGTTACAGTGTAAGTTCCTGCTGGCAATCCAGCAAGGCTCGTTACACCGGTTTGTCCTGATGACCAATTAATGATAAATGGTCCACTTGCTCCCGCAATTGAAACCAATGCTGTACCATTCGAATCTGCATAACAGCTAACGTTGGTGCCAGACATTGCTAAAGTTGGACATCCCTCCAAAGTTGGCCCATCATTCTTTGCGAATAATGTACCTCCCACAAGCAGGGCAATACAAAGCGATAGAATATTTTTTTTAATCATTTTCTTATCTAATAATAGTTACAGTACCTGTGTATTCATTTTCCTCGTTATTCCCAAGTCTAATTATGTAATAATAAACTTCAGATGGCAATGGGTTGTCATACTGCGTTCCATTCCATGGAGAATAAAGCCCATTCGATGTAAACACTTCATTCCCCCATTTATTAAATATTTTCACTGATACATCCGGATACAAATCAATATTTCCTAAAACCCAAGTGTCATTGTAATTATCACCATTTGGCGTGAATGTGTTCGGGATTATCAAACATTCATCATAGTTCATTGTAATTTCAAATGTGAACACTTGAGCACAAAGATGATCATCTGTAATTGTTATATCATATGTCGATGGTGCAAGCCCTTCAGCATTCAAATCCGATGAACCTGTACTCCATAAGTAAGTATACGGCATGGTTCCACCATAAGGCGTAACAAAAATTGAAGCATCTGTTTGATCAATACAGCTCACAGGAATTAAATCATATGAAATTTGAACCAAGCTTGGCTCGGTAACTTCTATTGAATCAGCAATAATACATCCTTGACCATCTGTTATTAAATAATTATAAATTCCAGCAGTCAAGTTGGTTGCGTCCTCCGTAAGTTGTCCATCACTCCAAACTGTAGAATATGCAAGAGTTCCTCCTGTAATGGTAAGATCAATCTCTCCATCACTTCCTCCATTACAAAGAACATCTGAAACAACAGGAGTTGCAAGGAAAGGTTGTGGTTGCTCAACGATAACTGTTTGTTCTAGAATACATCCATTTTCATCTCTAACTCTAATAAAGTATTCTTCAGCTATTAGTCCGGTTATAGTTTCACTTGGATTGTTCAAGAGAATTTCATTTTGATTCCCCCAGTTGAAGTAATATGGTTCAATACCACCACTAATGGCAATTGTAATTTCACCATCCGAATAACCATAACAACTTGCATCTATAACAGTTGGAATTACTACTAGAGCAGGTGGTTCATTAATCACGGCACCAGTAAATGCAATACAACCTTGATCATCTGTGATTGTCAATGTATACGGTCCAGCTGAAATTCCATAAATCTCTTCTGTCGTTTCACCATTCGACCATGCGTATGAATATGGTAATGTTCCTCCGGTAACTTCAGATTCCAATTCACCATCTGTACCTCCATTACAAAGAACATCCTTAGGGAATGTAGTAACAACTAAAGGAGCAAGAGGTTCATTAATGGTAAACGTCATCGATTCAACACAACCATTAAGATCAGTAACTGTTACGGTGTATTGTCCTGCTAAAACACCAGTAATATCTTCAGACGTTTGTCCTGAAGACCAAGAGTAACCGTAATTAACTGTTCCTCCTGTAATTGTGATATCAATTGCTCCATCATTCAATCCGAAGCAATTTGCGTGATTAACCACACCCGTTATAGCTAACGGTGCTAATGGTTCGTTAATCGTAGAAATTAAAGTTATTGTACATCCATGATCATCAGTAACGAGTACCTCATAATCATCTGCATATTGATTAGTAATATCTTCAGTGGTGTCAGTTAAAACAAATCCACCGCCATTCGACCAATCTTGAAAGTATGGCATCGTACCACCAACAACAGTCAGATCTATTGAACCACTATTGTTCCCATAACAATCAACATCAGTTACTACTGACGATACTGCCAATGGAGCTAAAGGCTCAATCAATGTAATATTATCATTAATTGTACATCCATTATCGTCTGTTACAGTTAATATATAGTTTGCAGCAAGTAAGTTTGAAATACTACTAGAAGTTCCAGTATTCGACCACAAGTATGAATATCCTGGCGTTCCACCAGCTACTTCAGAAGAAACAGATCCAGTTGCATCATCAAAACATAAGATATCTACTCCCGTTAAGGTTAAGGTAAGTGGCGCCGCTGGTTGAGACAGTGTGTAATTGTATGTGTCCATGCATCCAGCGGAATCAGTAACCGTAAGTGAATATGATCCTGAAGCCAAACCTGAAGCGATTGGCCCCGTGAATCCATTTGACCATAAATATCCGTATGGTGCTGTACCTCCGTCTATATTAGGGTTAATCGTTCCTGTTAAATCTCCAAAACAAAGTATATCAACCAAAACAGGTGATTCACTTAATGGCGCAATAGGTTGATCCACAAGTTGAACTAACGTTTCTTCACATCCACGACTATCTGTTACTAATACGGTGTATGTATCCGCTGGAATTGTTACAATATCTTCAGAAGTGTATGGAAGAACAATTCCCAGCCCAGTTGACCATTCATAAGTATAAGCTGAAGTTCCGCCAGAAGTTGTCAAATCAATTGATCCAGTCGAATCAGAATGACAGGCAACATCAATTGCAGAAGAAGATAAAACCAAAGGTGCGGCAGGTTGATCTACAACATAGCTAGCAACGTTTGTACAATTATTTCCATCTGTAATAGTAAGTGTATAAGAAGCCGCAGAAAGCAATGTTAAATCTTCTGAAGTTTGACCCGAAGACCACAAATAATCATAAGGGAGAATTCCTCCATAAGTATCAACGCTAATGGTTCCGGTTGCATCACTGAAACAATTAACTTCAGTCACCGAACCGACCTGACCTAAAACATTAGGCTCCGTAATGGTAACAGAAATTTGTTCTGTACATCCTTTAGTGTCGGTCACCGCAACAGTATACGTTCCTGCTGCTAAGGCACCAACATCTTCCGATGTAGCACCATTACTCCAAACAAATGAATATCCAGGAGTTCCTCCTTGAACCAAAATATCTATGGATCCATCATTTGGACCTCCGTTACAATTTTTATTTGTTTTTGTAAATGTTATACTAATCGGTTGTTGCGGCTCAAGAATTGTGGCTCCTGTAAAGTGTTCACAACCATTGTTATCATACGCCATTAATTCATAGGGGCCTGCGCCAAGATTAGTAATGTCTTCTGTATTTGCTCCGTTGGTCCAAACATAAGTAAATGGGGTAGCAGAAGAAACAGCAGTAGTCGTAACGGCTATGGAACCAGTCTCATCACCAAAACAGTCTACATGCGTTGCTACATTACTAATCCCTAGCTGGTTAGCGACCATTGTGAAAGGAGGTCTTACATGCTCGCTAAACCCTTCTAGGTTCCAACTATTATTGTACCAATCATATTTTATATCGGTAATTGGAATAGTAGTTGACCACAATGGACCAAATGACTCGTCTACCTCATCAAATTCAATTGGTTCAACAACAATTTCAGGAGTACAAACTCTTTCATTACACCAACGGGTAGGATTACTCCATGTAGGACATGGGTATGGAATGTTAACACAAATTTCGGGAATTGTAAATCCAGGAACGACAATAACACCAGGTACAGTGATACCAAATTCAAATGCACTCATTAGAAAACTAAATGCTATTGAATCATAGGTGTGATTCGAGAAATTATTTCCAGATCCATTGATGTAATATGTTGGAGTAATATCCATTTCGGCATAATGACATGGATAGTCAAACCGCAGATCATTTCCAAGCTCCATATTAATAATACTACTTGTATTAACAGGACCTAGAGCATTTGTAGTGTTGTTGTAAATTTGATAATCAATTGCTACTGGGAATTCAAGTCGAGTATAAACTGCAGGATCAAAATTAAAACATTGCTTGTTAAAAATTCTTGCATCGAAACTAGCACTGAAAAAGTTCCATGAAATTTCAGCTGGACCAACTTCAACAGAACCACTTAAATTTTCTAAAACCAATCCAATAGCTGGACCAGGAGGTGGAGAGTATTGCAATATTCCACCAAGCAAGTCGAAAACCTCAAGATTCACATTGAAATATGATGACTCTCCACATGCGTCTAATTCTTTATCAGTCGATAAAAGAGCAGTTGTTTCAACATATGGAAGCGTAATTTCTCCACTTAACCCCAGAGGGCCACTCATTGTAACTGGGAAGAACGGAAAGTGACATTGCCAAGGAATCCAAGTGACACCTAGATTTGACTGATTATAAGGGCCTGAGGTTTGTGGAGGCCATGCATACGGCCAACCTTCAATCCCTGGTTCTTGAGCGAAAACATTTGTTACGTCACCAGCACCTAACCACCAGGCACCAGTCTGTCCTCCTGTCGAAGCTCCGCTCCCGCTAACCGTTGCCACATTTATGGTTTGAAGACCAGTGTCAAAAGTGGGAATGATTGGGAACGTTGTACATCCAAAAAAGCACAATTCAGCAGAAGCAGAAGCAGCCATTTGAAAATACAAATCCCATTTAAATTCTCCTGCCGAAGGATAAAGCGAATTAATTTCATACCCTGGTGTTACAACATCAAAGTCCGATTCAATGACTACAGGGTCACCTTGATCATAACTATTGTCTGTTGACACTTCAAGGTCAATATCAATTGGATAATCTACCTCAACAGTTCCAGTTGTAAAGCCTTCAAGTGAAACCTTACTTCCAATTACTCCAGAAAAACCTCCATTAAATGCAGCACCAAAACTCTGTCCTGCAATTGAGAACATAAAAGTATTACCTGTATCGTAGCTCACATCCCAAGGTACATTAAACAATGTAATCTCTTGATCAATTGAGAAAGGACTCCACGAAGGGCCCCACATATTTTGAACACCAGAATTAAAGTCAACTGTATGACTCACATTTTGTGTCTGTCCAAAGCCGAGACTACTGACAAAAAACAAGGGTAATAAGCAAAGTAATTTTATTCTCATTTTCCGGGAGTGTTAAAATTGATAGAATTGATGGCTTTAAGGATTTCGGGCTCAACCAATTCCTCATTCGATTTAGAATATGTAATATTCAACCACAATGTTTTATTAAGATTACCAGCGTAAACTATATATCGGATAAATTCTTTTTCTCCAATAATAAAGTCCAGCTTGTACTGAATTCCTTTAATTCCAAATTCAGAAATTATTTTTGACTCAGAAATAAGACTAAGTTTATTTTCTTTGAAATACTCATCGGTCATCGATTCCGCAATTTTGATGTAATTCACGTCATCAATCATTGTCATAATAATTGCAGTGCTGACTCCAAAATGCATATAACCATTGAAGTTTTTAGAAACTTCAAAACCTTCAGGTGCTGTTATAAAAGATAATTCAGCTTTACTTGCCACAGGAACAACATACCGTAATGAATCGTTTGATTCCTCCAATCTAACAGTCGAATCTGACTGAGAAAAGGATGAGCTACTCGTTAACAATAAGATAGCTAGAACAAGGTTCTTTTGAGTGAGCGAATTCATGCGATTAAGTATTAATAGTTTGCGGCAAATGTATACGAACCTTTTGAACAATCCTATTTAAAATGTATTAATCATATGACTGACATGTCTCGAAAAACAAGTATCTCTTTTAACTTGTAATAGTCAGATTTTTCACGAATATTTGCAGAGATTTTTTAAAATTGAAACATCACTATTTATTATAATATAATGAAAAACTGTCTTCTACTTGTACTGTTTCTTATTGGAACAACTACTTCATTCGCATCCATTAGATATTGGGTTGGAGGAAATGGAAACTGGTCCGATAATGCTACACACTGGTCATTAACTTCTGGCGGCGCCGGTGGCGCTGCGGTACCAACTGCAGCTGACAGTGTAATACTTGATGCCTTATCAGGCTTGGCTTCTACAAGTGATTCTGTGCTGTTTGACACAACGGTATTCACATTTTATTTTGATTACTCCGCAGTCGGGAATGCATTTACATTTGGAGGGACTGAAGCGTCAATCGAAATTAACGGATCATTTATTGCCAATGGATTGGCCAATTATTTCTGGACAGGTGAGGTTCATTTAAACTCTTCACTACCAAGCCATATATTAACATCCACTGGTTCAGCTTGGACGAACAATTTTAAAATTACAGGAAGTGAACCAATTACTTTAACGGATGATTTCACCTCAACTGCTGATATGTATGTTGATAATGGTGGATTAATCTGTTCTGCATTAAATTTCACGAGTAAGGACTTTTGGGCAACTGTCGCCAACTCTAGAACTATTGATTTTTCTGGTTCTACGATCAATATTACTGGAGTCAACTGGTCGATTGACAATACAACTTTAACTTGGTTATCACCTTTATCTCAAATCAATCTGACAAACCCTGCTTTGTTTACATTCATTGGTGGAGACATTTTTTATGATACTGTCAATAGTTCATCTTCAGACATTCAAGTACGCGATGACAATGGATTTACGTTGCTGCAACTTTCTAATTCATCAACTCTGCGATTGTTCGCTGGATCTACACAAACAATTGATTCTTTAATTACCTCTGGGAATTGTGGGGCTAACACATCAATTGTAAGTACTTCCGTTGGAATTACAGCTTCAATTGTTAAAACAGGATCAAATTTATTTGATAGCAATCTCACTATTACTGATGTAAATGCTATAGGCCTAGCAACTTATAATATTAGCTCTTCGGACACAACAAACAGCGTTGGTTGGACTATGCTTCGGGACTTCTATTGGATTGGCGGAACTGGAGAGTGGTCAGATGGGTCTAATTGGTCAATAACTTCTGGTGGTGCACCAGTTAACTGTTCCCCTCAATCTCCCGACAACGCAATATTTGATGATAACTCAGGACTTCTAACTCTTGCGGACTCGGTTAAAATGGATGTTGCCATTACTATTCACGATTATGATTTCTCTGCAGTATCGACTCAATTCACACTATTTTCTATTCTTCCTTCTATCGAAGTACAGGGCTCTTTAAGCGCCAATGGAATTGCAGACATCGTTTGGAACGGAGACATCAACTTAAACCCAATAACTTTAGAATTGTTGACTTCTAACGGTCAAATTTGGAACAATGACTTTCATAAAATCGGAATTGATTCAATTGATATAGTAGGTAATTTCAATACTTCACAAGATTTGTATGCAGATAACGGAAGTTTAAGTTCTAATGACACTATTACTTGTGCTAACTTCTACTCAACAACGATAAACACTAGAAGTATCGATTTTGATAATGTACTATTTAATCTTCAAGATTCTGTTTGGGAAGCGAATCCTAATTCTTTAACATGGAGTTCACTAGCATCTACGATTAACTTGAACAAATTGGATACGGTTTACTTCCTTGGGGGTGGTTTAGCTTATGATACAATTAGGGCGTATACAAATGAACTTGAAGTTTATGACAACAATACCATTACATTGTTGTCTTTAGCATCAAATTCTAACCTAACACTTGACAATGGATCAATTCAAAACATTGACTCATTAGAAACTCAAGGAGATTGTGGTTCAAAGACACGCATTCACAGTTTGGATGATGCCCTAGCTTCGGCTCAATTGAATAAAACTGGAAATCCGCTTCTTTATTTATCAAATATTGACGTCAACAATGTTGATGCTTTAGCGCCTGCGATTTATAACATTCAACTTTCTGACACAATCAATGGTGCCGATGGTTGGAACCATATTGGATCAAGTTACTTCTGGATTAGTGATGGAGGTTCATGGTCTGACACTTCGCATTGGTCATTTAGCACAGGCGGACCAATTTCAGGTTGTTCTCCAGGCTTACTAGATTTCGTGATTTTCGATGATTTATCTTTTACAGCAGGTGGCGAGGTTGTTTTGGTAGATACTGTAGCAAAATTCACCTCGATGGATTGGTCAACCACAGCATTCCCTTCAGTTCTTGATCTTGATACAATGATCGAGAGTTACGGAAATGTGACATTTTATCCTGACCTATTTGTAACGCGCTCTAATGTTCAGAACATTTTCAAGTTTATCAATCAATCAGACTTCAATCCCGACTCAGCAATAGTCGATTGTAATGTTGGTTTATTCATGAACAATTCAACTGATTCATTATCATTATTCAGTGATCTAATCATGACAGATTCAAGTGCAATCTTATTATTTAACGGCCGTACTTATTCACAAGGAAATTATATAAGAACTGGATCACTACTTTCTATTGACAACCCGTTAAGTTTATTGGACGCTCGTTTATTGGACTTCGGTAGCTCAACTGTTAATATTATCCGATCTTTTAATTCTGAATTGGATCCAGCATTTACTTTTAATGGTGGTACTTCCGATGTAACAATTGCCGATACATTAGCTTACACCAACAGTTTAGAAACTGGTGGATTGACATTCTACAATGTTACTCTTGATTTTCAAACACTAACTACAAATTTACCGACTCCGGGAACTCCATTGCTTCAAAAAGTTACGGGTAGCAATACATTCAACAAACTTAAAATAGTGAAAGGTTCTTCTGTATATTTTGAATCCGCAACTACTCAAACTATTAATGACAGTCTTTTGATGGTTGGAAATTGTAGGGATTCGATTTACATTTCTACAACTGACACAGCAACTTTTGTAGCAGCAAACTTCGACAAAGCCATCACAACGGATATTTCTATTCAATGTGTCGACATTTCAGGAATAACCAATTCAACTGGAAATTTAACGGCATTATTCTCTACGGATAATACGAGCAATACGAACTGGACGTTTGATGCAACACCTCCAATTACAGCGGGGTTCTTCTCTACTGGACCTTATTGTTTTGGTGATACAACATTGTTTACAGATACAACAGCTACATTCCCTAGTGCAATACCATATACTACCCAATGGTATTATAACGATACTACAACAGGTTACTTCATTTATCCAGCACCAGGTGATTCAACTTTTATCAATTATGAAGTTGACACATTGCAACACGTATTTGGACTTGCAGGAGACATAACCGTTCAAATGGTTACAATTTCCAGCAATTTCTGTGTGGATACAACAACTCAATTGGTTCATATTAACAATCCAATTGTTGCACTGATTACTTCTGAATCTGACACAGAATTATGTGAAGGAGATTCAATTGCATTTTCGGCAATAGGATTAAGCCCAGGAATGGATTTTGAATTCTTCTTAAATGGAACTTCCCTGAACACCCCCTCTCCCAACGACACCCTCTATACCAGTACCACATTGGTAACAGGAGATGCAGTTGGATTACTGGGTTACGAAAATGGATGTCCAACAGACGACACCACGATTTTCACGTATACCGTAACACCTGTTCCATCATACTCTTGGACGTATTCAGCGGGACTTACGATTTGTGACGGCGATAGTGTAGCATTCAACGCGACTCCTACCAACTTAGCGGATACAACACACTTTACCTACCAATTTTTGATTAACTCTAACAGTGTAGCTTTCACACCTGATGGATTCTATTCTTCGGATACATTAAACAATAATGACATTGTTACTATTCTCGTTAAGGATTCTTTGGGTTGTCAGGATACATCATCTTATGTGTTTACAGTAAACCCATCTCCGACAACAAATTTGGCACAAGGAACGCCAGGCACAACTGTTATTTGTGCGGGAGATCAAATGACCTTCACAGGAAGCGGCGCAGTTACTTATCAATTCTTTATTGGCAGTGTTTCTCAAGGTCCTGCGGGCGGGAATACGTGGTCAACAACTTCTTTGGTAAATGGTGATACTGTAAGTGTCATTGGATACAGTGCCCTTGGTTGTCAGAAAAAAGCCCCTGAATATTATTTCTATCTGGTCAATCCTGTACCAAATATCAACATGACTATCTCTGATGCCGACACAACAATTTGTTCGGGAGATTTAACCACATTTAACGCATCTGGCGCAACTCTTTACGAATTTTTTGTAAACGGTGTTTCGCAAGGAGTTCCATCTTCAACAAGTTCATTTAACTCATCTTTACTCGCAAATAACGATACCGTTTATGTGGAAGGTGAATTTAGTGGATGTAGTGCGGCAAGTGACAGTGCAATTTTCACAGTATTAACTGCACCTACAACTGGATTGATCTCCGACCTAGGAAATAGTATCTGTCAAGAGGATCTTGTTACACTTACTGCTTCAGGAGCAACTAATTATGAATTTTTCATTGATGGAGTTTCGCAAGGATCAGTATCAACAACGACAACATTCTCATCTGCTTCTATAGCCAATGGCGAGATCGTTTCTGTTAATGGAGAATCTAATACATGTATCATTCAACAAAGTATCGTCTTTACTGTACTTAACATACCATCCGTTAGTTTGTTCTCAGATGATCCAGACAATATCATCTGTGAAGGCGAACCTCTTACATTGACTGGAGCAAATGCTGATTCATTTGATCTCTATATTAATGGAACAATTTCAATCAGCCAACCTTCACCAATTTTCATTAACCCTACTATTCCTGTTGGAACAAATAGCGTTTATTTGATTGGGACAGCGGCAAACGGATGTGCTGACACGAGTCAAACAATTTTATCTATCACTGTGAACCCAATTCCTACTGTAACTCTTGCGAGTTCTGATGCGGATGATATAATTTGTTCTGGAGAATCTGTAACCTTCACAGGAACGGGAAGTGATAATTATCAATTCTTTGTAGATGGAACACCTTTGGGAAGTATGTCATCGACAAATACTTTAACCACTACTAATTTACTGGATGGACAAGCAATTCAAATTCTTGGATCTTCAATCGGCTGTACGAATACTTCTGGTACTATTACAATGACTGTTAATCCCATTCCAGCAACGACACTTTCAAGCACAGATGTCAACAATGTTTATTGTGAGAATGAGAGTGTTGATTACACCGCAGGAGGAGCAAATAATTATGAATTCATCGTTAACGGTGTATCTCAAGGACCTTCATCACCTTTAAATACAATTAACTCTCTAAGTTTTCCAACAGGTAGTTATTCAGTGCAAGCTATTGGAGAAACAGACAACTGTTCAAACATTGCAGTGAACATGATTACTGTTAACGCTTTGCCTATTGCCACATTGAACAGTTCAGATTTGGATAATATCATTTGCTCAAATGAGTCTGTTACCTATACAGCCGCAGGGGGAACAATCTATGAATTCTTTGTTAATACAATCTCTCAAGGAACACCATCACCGATTAATACTTTTACAACAACGACCTTAGTCAATAGCGATGTAGTTTCAGTAACGGTTAATTCGCCTGAAGGATGTAAAGATTCAACTGCATTTGGGGCTATCACGGTTAATTTAACACCTATGATTTCACTGACCAATACAGATCCGGACACTACAATATGTATCGGTGACAATGTCGATTTCAATGCATTTGGTGGAACTGATTACGAATTCTTTATTGGAGGCGTATCACAGGGGCCTCCTAGTACAACATCCTCATTCTCATCAACAGGATTGGCAAATGGAGTAAGCATTGACGCAGTCGGATCTACTCTTGGCTGTGCTTCTTCATCTAACAATTTCCTGTTTACCGTTTATGGATACCCAGTTGTGTCTTTAACAAATAATTCTGACACGACGATGTGTGCAGGTGAGTTAACTGACCTAGTCGCTGCAGGTGCAACGAATTATCAATTCTATGTAAATTCTACACCTATTGGTGTGTTTGGTCCGGTAACAACATTCAATAATGCATTAAACAATGGAGACATTGTAACCGTAGAGGGTGAAACCAATGGATGTTTGAGTCCTTCAGTTACTGCTGTAACGTACGTGGTGTATACTTACCCTACACTTTCTTCGACATCTACTGCAACAACTATTTGTATCAATGATACAGCAACCTTCAATGCTTCCGGAGCGATGACTTATGATTTCGCTCTGAACGGAACGACAATTCAATCAGGTGCATCTTCAACCCTTGAGATAGGTACTCTTGAAAATGGTGATGTCGTAACAATAACTGGTTACAATGGAGATTGTGCTTCTAGTATTGATACATACAACTTTACAGTTAACTCGATGAATCTTGAATTGTCAGTAGCGGCATCAAGTATGGTTTGTGCAGGCGAAAACGTAACATTCACGGGAACAGGTGCAGACGAGTATGAGTTTTTCTTAAATGGTGTCTCACAAGGTGTATTAAGCGCAACGAATACATTTAGTTCATCAACTCTTAATGATCTTGATGAAATTACATTTACTGCTTATTCAACCTCAACATTGTGCACGCAGTCTTATGATGATTACATCTTAATGAATGTTATTGATGAACCAACAATTAATCCTTTGTCAAACATCGAATTTTGTGAAGGCGATTCTGTAATTCTTGTGAGCAACTTGGAATACGGCAATCAATGGTACATTGATGGAAACATAATCACTGGAGCAACCGATACTTCATATACTGCTTTCACTTCTGGAGCGTACTCTCTTGAGACCGTTTCAGGTGGTTCTTCAGATGTATGGTCATTTGGACAAAATGCCACGGGAACTTTTGGAAATGGAAGCAACCTGAATTCAGCTGATCCGACCATCGCAGTAACAACAGAATTAATGAATCAATTATCATCTGGTTACGACTTCGTTCTTGGTGTAACAAGTACAAATGAAGTTTATGCTTGGGGTGAAAACAGTTCTGGACAATTGGGTGACGGCTCGTACACAGGTACTAACCTTCCACAATTAGTCCCTACATTGGCCAACATTAAAAATGTAGCAACATCTAAATCTAGTTCAATGGCAGTTGATGCTGCTGGAAACACATATGTTTGGGGGAATAACAACATTGGTCAACTTGCAACAGGTAACACCAACGTAGTTAACTTCCCGTTTGCAAATCCAGCATTGACAAATGTTGATTCTATTGCAGGTGGTAAAAGCCATTTCATTATTCTAAGAAATGATGGAACGGTTTGGGCAGTTGGTGATAACAACAACGGTCAGCTTGGTCAAGGAAACTTAACGAATTCTATGAATGCAGTTCAAGTTCCCGGATTGGCGAATATTGTTTCCGTAGGAGCAGGTGAATACCACAGTTTTGCCATTGACAACAATGGCAACCTTTATGTTTGGGGGAACAACGGATCCGGTCAATTGGGATTAGATGATTTAGCAAATAGACTAGACCCAACTTTATCTCCTCTTGAAAATGTAATCAATGCACAAGGTGGTGCAGCGCACAGTGCCTTCTTAACATCAGATGAAAAAGTCTTTACCGCAGGTGATAATTCATTCGGACAACTTGGTACTGGAAACTTTACAAATTCTACAGTTGCAATTCAAGTTGGAGTTTCTGGAGCTGATATGATTTCAACTGGACAATATACTACTCTCGTTAAAAGAGCAGACATGTCCGTATTTGGATTTGGTAACAATACTGAAGATCAATTATCATTAACAGGGTTGTCAGTTAACACTCCAGAGCATATTATTGATCTGGATGGTGTATCATTTATTGAGGCTAGTAAATCTTCTTCTCACGTGATCTATTCAACAACTCATTTGTGTTCTTCGCAAGATGTTGATGTTAACATGCTTACAACTCCGCTAATAACGATTACGGCGGTTAATGACTTGTTGAGTACAATGAGCGGAACGTCGTACCAATGGTATTTCAACGGGAATCCAATTCCTGGAGAGACCAACCAAACAATGATAGCCACGCAAACGGGTGATTACACAGTTGAAGTTACATTTGCGAATGGTTGTACTGGAGTTTCGGATGTTTATTTCTTCAGTATGGTATCTCTTGAAAACTTAACATTTGAAAATGTAAACGTTTTCCCGAATCCAACGAATGGTTTAATTAATATTCAATTAACTCAAGAATTGAACGAGTTAACATACATTAAAATTAGAGATCAAGCGGGCCGACTGGTTAAAGAAGTTGAATTTAATAATGGCAACTTACTTACGATCAATGTTTCAGAGTTAGAGAATGGGATTTATCATATTTTAATTCAAAACGCGTCAGTTTCAGGAAATATTCGCTTTGTTAAAACATCTAAATAAATAGGAATCAAAGAGCATTAAAGTTTAACACTAATTTTATTAATAAGTATTTTATTTAACACTATGAATCGGGTGATTCATTCTATATATTTGATCAACGACAATCAATTATATGAAAAACATACTTGTTCTAGGTGCTGGACTTTCTTCATCTTCACTTATTAGATATCTACTAGAAAATTCGGTTGAAAACGACTGGAGAGTGAGCATTGTTGATCAAGACATTGAAATGGTTCGTTCAAAGATTGATGGCCATGTTAATGGTGAAGCGCTGTCGTTTAACGCAACAGATCGTTCTCAAAGACTTCCAGAAATGGAGAAAGCTGATTTGGTGATTTCAATGTTGCCCGCTCGATTCCATGTTCCGATTGCGGAAGATTGTATTGAACTTAAAACAGACCTTATTACGCCTTCTTACATCTCGGAAGAAATGCGCAATTTGGATGCGAAAGCAAAGGAAGCTGGAATTGTAATCATGAATGAGATCGGCGTTGATCCTGGAATTGATCACATGAGTGCTATGAAAATCATCCACGAAATTAAAGAGCGAGGCGGAAAATTGACAAGTTTCAAATCATTTACTGGCGGATTAATTGCTCCAGTAAGCGACAACAATCCTTGGAATTATAAATTCACTTGGAATCCAAGAAATGTGATTTTAGCGGGTCAAGGTGGTGCTGCAAGTTTTATTCGCAACGGACAATACAAATACATTCCTTACAACCGTCTTTTTGGTCGATTGGACAACATTTCGATCGAAGGCTATGGAGACTTTGTTGGGTATGCAAATCGCGATTCACTTTCATATAGAGAGACATACGGAATAGAAGATATTCCAACAATATTCAGGGGGACACTTCGCCGTCCAGGATATTGCAAAGCGTGGGACATTTTCATTGAATTGGGAATGACTGACGATACTTATGCGATGGTGAACACTGAAAACTTAACGCCTCGTACATTTGTAAATTCATTTCTTCCTTACAACCAAAGTAAACCGGTTGAAGACAAGTTTAAAGAATTCATCAGAGAGGAAAGAATGGAATCCTTTGAGCGATTTAAATGGCTGGGTCTTTTCGAAGACGAACCAATCGTTGGAATAGAGAACGCTTCACCAGCGCAAGTGCTTCAGAAAATATTGGTAGATAAATTATCATTAGAAGATGGAGACAAGGACATGCTCGTAATGGTGCATGAATTCCAATATGAACTGAACGGAGAAAAGAGTCAAATCACTTCTCACATGGTCAATATTGGTGAAGATCAAGTGTACACATCCATGTCAAACACCGTTGGATTGCCTGCTGCGATTTGCGCAAAAATGATTCTAAACGGCACATTGAAATCAAAAGGTGTGACGCTTCCGGTTCAAAAGGAGGTATATACTCCAATATTGGAAGAACTTGAGAAATTCGACATTCGCTTCGTTGAAAAGGAAATCTCTCTGAATTAGAGCCTCTTAAATTTGAACTGAATCTTTTCTTATCTGTACAGTCGTCTATAAATTGTATTTTTAGATAGCCAATTACATTTAATGAAAAATCGCATTTACTACAGCCTTTCGGCAATCGTATTTTCTTTGTTTTTAATGTCACCATCTTGTGAAAACAATTCGATGGAACCCAAAGAAGCCACGGAAGCATCAACAAGTGATATTAATTCAATTCCAAAAAACAAGGTTGCTCCGCTTAAATTCACATTTGATGAGGACTATGCGGATGCTTGGATAAAAGTCGATTCACTTCAAGATCTTGGCCTCTATGCTTCTGCTCTAGATGTAGTTGAAGAAATTTACAACTTTGCAAAAAAAGAGGACAATGCGCCTCAAGTTGTAAAGTCGGTCATCCATAAAATGAAGTACAATTCGTACTTGGAAGAGGATGATTTTGTTCTTGCCGTTGCGGAATTAAATGAACTCGCTCAGAACTCTGACTTCCCTTTAAAACAAATAATACATTCTGTTACAGCGAAAACATATTGGGGCTATTATGAGCAAAACCGATGGAGAATCGTAAACCGAACAGAAACAGTTGATTTTGAGAACAAAGACATTCGAACTTGGGACTTAAGTAAAATTTCGGACGAGGTGAGCCGTCACTATATGCTTTCATTGACAGCAAGTGATAGTTCGCAAAAAGCCAATATTCAAGATTTTGATGAAATCTTATCCGGTTTCAATAATGACCTCAAACAACGCCCAACACTCTACGATTTCCTTGCGCACATGGCTTTGGATTTTTTCAAGAGTTCAGAAACGGAATTAACGCGGCCTGAAAACAAATTCATCGTTAAGGGAACTTCTTATTTCAATACGAACGCAACTTTCTTAGCGACCTCTACTGATTCTAAAGATGCGAGATCGAACGCACGAAAAGCGGTTATTATTCTCAAGGAATTAACCCGATTTCATTTAAACGATAAGAATCCGGAAGCCCGCGTTGATTTGAATTTGAAAAGACTCGCCTTTGCCAGAAATCATTCTATTGAAGAATCCAAAGAAGATTTATATATCAAAGCTTTGGAGCTTTTGGCCACTCAAAACAAGAGCCACCAAGTATATTCCGAAATTCAGTTCTTGTGCGCAAAGTTCTACAATGAGCGCGGAGCAAAGTACGACGGAAAGAATCAGGAATTTCGATGGGACAAAAAGAAGGCGCTAGACATTTGCACCAACGCAATTAAAAGTTTTCCAAAATCCCTCGGTGCTAATCAATGTATAGCACTTAAAGCAAGTATAGAATTTAAAGCACTGAACTTTACTACTGAAGATTCATATGCGCCAAATTCGAATGGAAAAATGCTCATTAACTATACCAATATCAAAAAGCTTTATTTCAAAAAAGTGAAGGTGAGTTGGGGGTATTACATGAATCAAGAGTTGCGTGGAGTTAAACATATCGAAGACCTATTAAAAAAACCTCTTGTTGCAGAATGGACACAAGAATTAGAAAACCCAGGAGATTTCCAGAATCATAGCACTGAAATTCTGATTGAACCCAAAGATTTCGGACAATATGTAATCCTTGCCTCTTACAATAAAGACTTTAGATTGGATTCAAACGCAATAGCGACAGGGTCTTATTGGTCAACGAACTTGAGTTACACGTATCGAAGAAATAAGAATCAAACGGTGGATGTAATTGTAACCGATCGAGAAACAGGTAAGCCAATTAAGGACGTGAAGGGAACTGTTTATATCCAGAAGTACAACTACTCTACTCGTAATGATAGATTGATTAAGAAAGAATCGTACAGAACCGATGAATTTGGAATGTTCACCGTTAGATCTCAATCGGATTACCGTTATTTTTATGTCGATTTGATTCATGGCGCAGATCATTACAACAATACAAGTCAAGTGTATCAATACAGATACAATCCACGAAACGAAGGACGAAGTACAACCACCATTTTCACGGATCGAGCCATTTACCGTCCGGGACAAACGATTTACTTCAAAGGAATCAATTTGTACCACAACAAAGATGTGCACACTTTGGAAAAAAGGAAAAAATCGACGGTTGAATTTTTCGACAACAATTCTCAAAAAATTGCCTCACTTGAAGTGACTTCGAATGAGTACGGAACATTCAGCGGCTCGTTTACTGCACCTTCTGGCGTTTTAAATGGGAGCATGAGAATCCAAACCAAAACAGGAATTAAATACATTTCGGTTGAGGAATACAAGCGGCCAAAGTTCGAAGTTAAATTCCCTCCAATCGAAGGCGTTTTTAAAATTGGACAAGACATAAAAATAACAGGAACTGGAAAAGCGTATGCTGGATCAAACATTGATGGAGCAGCAGTAAACTACCGCGTTGTTCGGTCCGCAAATTTCCCAACTTGGTCTTGGTACCGCTGGGGATATTATCCTTACTCAGCTTCCATTGAAGTTGCCCACGGAGAAACAAAAACGGATGAAAACGGTGAATTCATCATTGAATTTAAAGCCAAGGAAGACCCTTCCATCAAAAAATCATTCTACCCGACGTATTCTTACCAAATAACAGCAGATATTACAGATGTCAACGGTGAAACGCACAGTGCATCTCAATGGGTCCAAGTGGGATACAATTGCATGAATGTTTCAATGCCGATTCCCGAAACATTGGAACGCAATGGAAACAACGAATTTCCAATCCGAACGACCAACTTAAACGGTCAAGACGTTGGAGCAAAAGGAACTGTGAAAATCACGCGATTGATTGAACCTGAAGGGCTTTTTAGAACATCGCTTTGGGAAAAACCTGACATTCAAAAATTTACAAAATCAGACTATCAAAAGCTCTTTCCACACGATTCGTATGACGAAAAATTAGAGGTGAAAGACTTCAAAAGAGGCGATGAAATTTACGCCACTTCATTTGACACCGATAAAAGAGATACGGTTGATTTTACATCCTTGAAAACTTGGAAGCCAGGAAGGTATGTTATCGACATTGAAACCGTTGATGCGTTTGGAGAACCAGTTACGGAAACGAAATACATTCGACTGATTGATAAAACTGAAAAAACCCATCCTACCAATGAGATTTGGTCATTTGTGCCCTTGAAAGTTCATTGTGAGCCTGAAGAGAATGCGGAATTCATTATTTACTCTGCGGCTAAAGACCTTTCGGTATTGTATGAAATTGAGCACAAAGAAAAAATCATTAGTAAAAAATTAATCACATTAAGTTCTTCTCAGCAAAAAATATCAATTCCAATTTTAGAGAAGTACCGCGGCAATATTATGGTTCATTTTACCACGGTTAAATACGGACGATCGCATACCGCGAAAAGTGCCATTTATGTTCCCTACACCAATAAGGAGCTCAAACTGGAGTTCGAAACTTTCAGAAACAAACTCCTACCAGGATCGAAAGAAGAATGGAAAGTAAAAATTACAGGACCGAAAGGTGAGAAAGTGGCGGCCGAGATGTTGGCTACAATGTACGACGCCTCACTTGATGCATTCGCTGCCAACTCCATTCACATGAGCGTTTACAATTTTAATTATTCAGAGAAAAATTGGAACAGCAACTGCTTTACTTCAAAACAATCGCAACTGCATCGCAATGATTGGAACCAATATCTATCTTCTCCAATGCGAAGTTATGATCAATTAAATTGGTGGGGATATTACAACCTTGGAAACTTCTCGAACGGCCAATACTATTACATAGATGGTATTGCAGCTGGAAATGTTTCATACAATTGGAGCGAAAGTGAATCTATGGATGCACCAATGAATGAACCCGCTGCAGTAATGAATGGCGCTTACAAAAAGGATTCAGATAAATCGGTAAGCCTCCTGGTAAATCAAAAATTGGAAACTCGAGGAAGTAGAGCTCAAAATGGAGCAGATATCTCAGGAGGGGAAGGGAAAAAAAGTCTCGGAGAAATAAAGGCACGGACAAATATGAATGAAACAGCCTTTTTCTATCCTCAATTAGAAACGGATGCAGATGGAGCGGTTATTATCAAATTCACCATTCCAGAAGCCCTAACAAAATGGAAATTTCTAGGAATGGCGCATACTCAAGATTTAAAAATCGGGTACATCCAAGAAGAAATTATCACGCAAAAAGAACTGATGGTCGTTCCAAATGCGCCACGTTTCTTTCGTGAAGGGGATAAAATGACATTCACAGCCAAAATATCCAACTTGGCAAAAGAGGACTTGAACGGTTCTGCGCAATTGATGCTTTTTGATGCCTTGTCAATGCAACCCATCGATTCATTGTTCAACATGGACAGTTCAATTGTACCTTTCTCCGCAAAAAAGGGCCAAAGTGATGCGGTTTCATGGAACATTGAAATCCCCTTTGGAATCGGAGCAGTTACCTATCGAGTAGTCGCAAAATCTGGAAATTATACGGATGGGGAAGAAATGGCAATTCCTGTTTTATCCAACAGAATGTTAGTGACCGAATCCATGCCGTTGCCATCTAGAGGAATCGGAACGAAGAATTTCACGTTCGATAAATTGGTGAACAGCGGCGGTTCTGAAAGCATCAAACACCATAAATTGACACTGGAATACACTTCCAACCCTGCATGGTATGCCGTTCAAGCAATCCCGTATATGATGGAATATCCGTATGAATGTGCCGAACAGACTTTTACGCGGTATTATTCAAATGCGTTAGCGTCAAACATTGTGAACTCGAGTCCAAAAATCAAACGCGTATTTGAAAGTTGGAAAGAAAGCAGTCCAGATGCCTTTTTATCGAACCTTGAGAAGAATCAAGAATTGAAATCATTGATGCTCGAAGAAACGCCTTGGGTACTCGATGCTAAAAACGAAAGCGAGCGCAAGAAACGAATTGCCTTATTGTTCGACCTCAACAAAATGGACAATCAACTCAGTAAAGCGGTTCGAAAACTAGAGAAAACGCAGGTTTCCAACGGAGGCTGGCCGTGGTTCCCAGGAATGAAAGAGAGTCGATACATTACGCAACACATTGTGACTGGAATGGGCCATTTGGACAACTTGGGTGTGAAAAACATTCGCGAAGACCGATCCGTTTGGAGCATGGTTCAAAATGGGGTTCGCTATTTGGACAATCGAATTGTTGAAGACTATAATTGGGCCAAAACTCATGATGTGAATTACTTAACGGTACAACACATCTCAAACCTTCAGGTGCAGTATTTATATGCCAGAAGTTATTTCAAAGATGTGCCAATGAGCAAGGAAGTGAAGGTTGCTTTTGACTATTACCAAGATCAGGCGGCTACGTATTGGATGAAATTCAACATTTACAATGAAGGAATGATTGCACTTCAGGCCAAACGTTACGAAGTTGATTTGATTCCTGAACAAATAATGGCTTCCATTAAAGAACGAGCAATTCAGCACGAGGAACTTGGAATGTATTGGAAAGACAATGTGAGAGGGTATTACTGGTACCAAGCGCCCATCGAAACACAGGCTTTGTTGATCGAAGCGTTTGATGAAGTAACGAATGACCAAAGATCTGTTGAGGACATGAAGGTTTGGTTGCTGAAACAAAAACAAACAACGGATTGGAAAACGACCAAAGCAACGGCCGAAGCGTGCTATGCACTTCTACTTCGAGGAACTGATATTCTTGCCAACGACGAGCAAATAGAGATCAAAATAAACGGTTCTATACTTGACCCTGAAGCATTGGGAGCGAAAGTTGAAGCGGGAACAGGTTATTTTAAAACATCATGGTCAGGAACTGAAGTTGAACCTGAAATGGGGAATCTAAGCGTGACTCGAACTACTGAAGGCGTAAGTTGGGGAGCGATGTACTGGCAGTATTTCGAAGACCTCGATAAAATTACGCCGCACGAGACACCATTGAAATTGAGCAACAAATTGTTCCTTGTTAAGAATACCGATAGCGGGCCTGTTATGTCACCAATAACGGACAAAACACAATTGAAACCTGGCGATAAAGTCAGAGTTCGTATTGAACTTCGAAGTGATAGAGACATGGAGTACGTGCATCTAAAAGACATGCGCGCAGCTGGATTCGAACCTATTAATGTGTTCTCGCGATACAAATACCAAGATGGTTTGGGGTATTACGAAAGCACAAAAGACGCAGCGACGAACTTCTTTATTGAATATTTGAGCAAAGGAACTTATGTTTTTGAATACGATCTTCGGGTAAGCCATTTCGGTGATTTCTCGAATGGAATTTCTACGATTCAATGCATGTATGCGCCAGAGTTCACTTCTCATTCAGAGGGAATTCGGGTTAATGTTAGTGCGGATTGAATGGATATTGGATCAGTCTTAAACTCCTTTTTAAAACTGCTATGCCTTTTAGATTCGCTTCGCTTTTCGTTCTTTCGATAGATTGTACATCGAAAAATCAGACAATCGAAAAATCAAACACTCGAAATACGTACCTTCGCCCCATAAATTCTATCATTTCAGAATGTCAAAAGATAAATACACCGTTTGTGCGGCCTTGCCGTATGCAAATGGACCCCTTCATTTAGGACACGTAGCAGGAGTCTACCTTCCCTCAGATATTTTCACGAGATTTCTTCGCATGAACGACCACGATGTCGCTTTCATTTGCGGGAGTGATGAACACGGTGCAGCAATCACATTGCGCGCTAAATCGGAAGGAACGACGCCCAAAGCGATTGTCGACAAGTACAACAAAATTATTGGTGATGCCTTCAAAGATTTCGATATCTCATTCGATATTTTTCATAGAACGTCTTCGGAAATCCACCATGAAACAGCTCAAGATTTCTTTAAAGTACTGGATGAAAAAGGCCACTTTACGAAAGATACGAGCGAACAATATTACGACGAAGAATACGATCAATTCCTTGCCGATAGATACATTACGGGAGATTGTCCGAATTGTAAACACGCCAATGCGTATGGAGATCAATGCGAGAACTGCGGTTCGGCTTTGAGTCCAACGGAATTGATTAATCCAAAATCGACCTTAAGTGGAAAAACGCCCGTAATGAGAACGACTTCTCACTGGTATTTGCCAATGGAGCGGCACGAGGATTGGTTGAAAGAATGGATCAAAGAAGGAACATTGGACAGTGTTCCTCATCACGATGGTTCAAAATGGAGAAATCAGGTTACTGGACAATGTATGTCTTGGATCGACAACGGACTTCGACCTAGAGCAATGACGCGTGACCTGGATTGGGGCGTAAAAGTTCCTGTTAAAGGAGGCGATGGAAAAGTACTTTACGTTTGGTTGGATGCTCCGATTGGATACATTTCGGCGACGAAACAATGGGCACTTGACAACAATAAAAATTGGAAAGATTACTGGACAGGAGATCGTAAACTCATCCACTTTATTGGAAAAGATAACATCGTATTTCACGCAATCATTTTCCCAATTTTACTAAAAGCACACGAAGGGCTTATTCTTCCGGACAACGTTCCTGCATACGAATTCTTGAATTTAGAAGGAGATAAATTTTCTACATCAAGAAACTGGGCGGTTTGGTTGCACGAATACATCGAGGCGTACCCAGATAAAATTGATGAATTGAAATACGTTTTGACATCAATTGCACCAGAAACAAAAGACAGCGAGTTTACGTGGAAAGAATACCAAACGCGTATTAATAGCGAATTGGCAAACATCCTTGGAAACTTTGTGAATAGAGCTTTGGTTCTTACACAGAAGTATTACGACGGAAGTGTTCCAGCTCTCGGTGAATTAACCGATTCAGATAAAGATGTTATCGCACAAATGGAAGCAATTCCTGTGAATATTTCAAAACTGGTTTACGACTATAAATTGAGAGAAGCTCAAGCCGAGGCGATGAAACTGGCCCGACTTGGAAACGAATATTTAGCGGAAACAGAGCCATGGAAGATGGTAAAAGATCCAGCAAATGCTGAACGAGTTGCTACAATCATGAACATTGCACTACAAATTACAGCAAACTTGAGTATTGTTCTACAACCTTTCTTGCCGGCTACAGCTACAAAACTTTCTGAGTTCCTTGATTTTCAAACATCGGATTGGAGCCAAGCAGGTAATTCTAGTTTAATTTCTGAGGGACATCTAACGAATAAACCGTCTATCTTATTTCCGAAAATTGAAGATGAAATGGTAGAACTAGAAATTGCAAAATTGGAAGCGACTAAAACCGTGGAAACAACATTCGAAACTCAAAAAGACGCGACGTCTTTTGATGATTTCACTAAAATGGACATCCGTTTGGGAACTATTTTGGAAGCTGAAAAAGTGAAGAAAGCGGACAAGCTTTTGAAACTCCTTGTAGATACTGGCTTGGACAAAAGAACAATTGTTTCTGGAATTGCTAAGCACTATTCACCTGAAGAAGTGATTGGAAAACAAGTAACTGTTTTGATGAATTTACCTCCAAGGACTATTCGTGGAGTTGAGTCTCAAGGAATGATTTTAATGGCTGAAAACGAAAATGGCGAATTGAGTTTCGTTGCTTCTGAAAAAGAATTCGGCGCTGGGAGTGGTATCAATTAATTGTGTAATTTACAGTTTGATTGATTAACTGAAAAGACAATTATGAAAGCAGTATACCTATTTATAGTCGCAGGATTTTTATTAGTGAATTGTTCTGAGCCCGTTCAAGACGACTCAAAAGATGAAGCCAAGGAAAAAGCGTCAAAAGAAGCGGCTATAGAGAAAAACAGTATCGAAGCGTTTGACAAACTTCCTACACACCGTTTTCGTTCAACGGAAACTGGAGTTGAGGAATACATGACGATGCGTCAAAATGCCGAAGGTGAAAAAGAATGGTTTTATTCATCTGCTGCCAATCCGAAAGATGTAAAATTGGGTGTTACTTCAAAAAATGGCAAGCACGCGGTTTACTTTATGAGCAAGCCACAAGTATTGTATGTACTCGATCTAGACGATTGTGGTTTTATGCTTACAGATGAAGAAGGAGAAACGCAATGGTACCGTCAGGTTGAACCGGAATGTTAAAGGTCGATTATTTGATTGTTCGATTGTTCGAAAACCGATGAAAACCGCACTTTCCATATCTCAATTAGAAACTGAATTCGAATCCTCAGATTTTGTATTAAAAACGCAACGTCAAATTGCAAAGGATTTTGGAACAAGTGGAATTGATTTTAGTTCTGACTTCAGCGCAAACCCTCTCTCCTATATAGAGCTTATTGATGCCGTTGGAGAAAAATTAGGAGAACTGATGACAATTGGTGAAAGTCAAACCTTGCAGCTTTTGTATCAAATTGATATTCCACAACAGGATTTTTTAGCGTTGACAACGGATCCTGAATTCATTCCGAAGATGAGTGCTTTGATAATAAGAAGAGAGGCGTATAAAGTATATTTAAGATCTGTTTATAAATAGTCTCAACATTTATTAAAAACAATTCTCTTATTAAATAGAATCACTAATTAAGTTTTTGCAAAAAATTTAATTAACTCCCAAATATTTATTTTTCACTTAATAACTTCCCTCACTAATTAAGTATTTTAAAATAATTATTATTAACGCTAGCCACTAATTAAGTTTTTTTGAATATTATTAATTCGTGTGTACCTTTATTTAAATAAAAATAGATAATCATGAAAAAGTTTCAGGCCGGTCAATTAATAAATCAAGGCTCATATAAAAGTTTTCAGCCTGAAAAAATAAATAGACAATGGTTAATCGAAGATATGGAAGTTCTGAATTTATTAAGTCAAGCAGACCGTCAAATAGGTCGACTAGATATGTATTCTGAATACATCCCAAATATTGACTTATTCATTAGCATGCACGTTTTGAAAGAGGCTACGCAATCCAGTAAAATCGAAGGGACTAAAACAAATATTGAAGAAGCTCTACTCGATAAAGAGGATGTAAAGCAAGAGAACAGGGATGATTGGGAAGAAGTTCAAAATTGTATTTCAGCACTTAATGAAGCAATCGAAAGTTTAGAAAAACTATCATTTTCTTCCAGATTAATAAAGAAAACTCATCAAACCTTAATGCAAGGCGTAAGAGGAGAAAGTAAACTCCCTGGAGAATTTAGAATCAGTCAAAATTGGATTGGTGGAGCATCCATAAATGACGCTACGTTTGTTCCTCCCATCCATAATTCAATTTCTGAACTTATGGGAGATCTAGAAAATTTCGCTCATAATGAAGACTATTATTTCCCTGATCTTCTTAAAATTGCATTGATACATTACCAATTTGAAACGATTCACCCATTTCTTGATGGAAACGGACGTGTTGGTCGTTTGATGATCACACTCTATCTTGTAGAAACAGGAATATTGAAAAAACCCATTCTATACCTTTCAGATTTCTTTGAACGGAATAGAACTTTATACTATGACAATTTAACGCGCACTCGTGAAAAGAACGACATCAATCAATGGTTCAAATTTTTCCTTGTTGGAATAATTGAAACAACAAAAAGTGGTATTAACACCTTTGATCAAATTCTCAAACTCCAAAAGGGCGTCGAAACCAAAATACAAAAGCTAGGTAGTCGAGCCAATAACGCTCTGATTATTACTAACTATTTGTTCAATCGCCCAATGATTGGTGCACAAAAGGCGAAAGAATTAACAGGTCTATCTATGCCCTCCGTTTATAAACTCATTGATGAGTTAGAATCCCTAAAAATCATTCAAGAAATCACTGGAGCTAAGAGAGGTAAATTCTATGCTTTCCAAGACTACCTTAATTTATTTAAATAACGAAAATTCCAATCATTGCAAATCAAGGATCCTAACCATCCATACTCCAAAATCAAAAACGCTATCATATATATATTCATAACAGGCAATTGAATCAATCAATTCACACCATTTTAAAATAATGACACTTTTACACCCATTTTTCTTGAATTCAGTAGCACTAAGTGTTCAAATTGTCTAAATTTGCTCTTCCATAAACTTGCGCAAGAAAAATGGATAAATTATCATACGTTGGGAACGCAGATGTAAATGCGATTGACCATTTGTACAAACAGTACTTAAAAGAGCCTCAGAGTGTTGATATCGGCTGGCAAAAATTTTTTGAAGGTTTCGATTTCGCACAAACGAGTTTTGAAAACGGAGGAGAAGTACCTCAGAATTTCCAAAAAGAATTTAAAGTAATAAACCTGATCAACGGATACCGTGAGCGTGGACATTTGTTCACGAAAACGAACCCCGTTAGAAACCGAAGAACATATACGCCAACTTTGGCAATCGAGAACTTCGGTTTGGCTCAATCGGATTTAGATTTGGTTTTCCAAGCAGGTGAAGAGATTGGAACTGGAGCAGCAACGCTCCGTGCAATAATCGCCGATCTAGAAGATAACTACTGCCAGTCCATTGGGATTGAGTTCACTTACATGAGAGAGCCCGCTCCTATTAATTGGTTCAAAAATCATATTGAGCTGAAGAATAGACCTAAGTATGACATAACCAAGAAAAAAGAAATCTATAGAAAACTTGCAATCACAGCAGGATTCGAATCATTCCTAGGCAAGAAATTTGTTGGACAAAAAAGATTCTCAGTCGAAGGGCTTGAGGTTCTGGTTCCAGCACTTGACGCTTTGGTTCAGAAAGGAGCCGACAATGGCGTTGAACAATTCGTTGTTGGAATGGCACACCGTGGTCGTTTGAATACACTGACTAATGTTTTTGAAAAAAGACCGCGTGATATCTTCTCTGAATTTGAAGGGAAAGAATTTGAAATTGATGAGCGTTTTGACGGAGACGTTAAGTACCACCAAGGTTTTACATCTTTTGTAAAATCGGAAAACGGGAAAGACTTAACATTAACTTTATCTCCTAATCCATCTCACTTAGAAGCTGTAGATCCTGTTGTTGAAGGAATTACAAGAGCGAAAGTAGAAGACGCTTTAGGCAACGACTTCAAGAAAATTTGTCCTGTATTGATTCACGGAGATGCTGCAATTGCAGGTCAAGGTGTTGTTTATGAGGTTATACAAATGGCCCAATTGGACGGATACAAAACGGGTGGAACTATTCATATCGTTACAAACAACCAAGTTGGATTTACAACGAATTATAAAGACGGACGTTCGTCCACATACTGTACGGATGTTGCAAAAACAACGCGATGCCCAGTTTTCCATGTCAATGCAGACGACGTAGAAGCTGTTGTTCAGGTGATGGAAATGGCCATGGAATACCGTCAGCACTTTGGTGACGACATTTTTATCGACTTATTAGGATATAGAAAATACGGCCACAATGAAGGTGATGAACCTAAGTTTACGCAGCCGAATTTGTACAATTTAATTGCAAAACACCCGAATCCAAGAGACATCTATTTAAGTCAGTTGTTAGCGGAAGGTGTTATGACAAATGATGAAGCAAAGAAAGTTTCTGATGATTATAACGAATACTTAGAAAACGAATTCACAGAATCTAGAAAGCATGATAAAGCCCTTGTCTATGATTTCTTAAGTGATTCTTGGGAAGGATTTAGATCTGCAACTGCAGAAGACTTCATTACTTCTCCCGAAACCGGAGTATCGAAAGAAAAGTTAGCAGATCTTGGTGAAAAGTTATCTACGCTTCCAGAAGGGAAGAAATACTTCAGAAAAATTTCAAAGATCTTTAAAGAGCGTTTGGAAGGAATTCAAGAAGGTAAAATGGATTGGGGAGCCGCAGAAATGTTGGCTTACGCTTCTTTGCTAGTCGAAGGGCATCCCGTTCGTGTTTCAGGACAAGATGTTGAACGTGGAACATTCTCTCACCGTCATGCTATTGTAATAACAGAAGACACAGAGGAAGAGATCATTCCGCTGAATTTGCTTTCAGAGACCCAGGCACCATTTACAATATACAATTCATTCTTGTCAGAATACGGCGTGCTTGGATTTGAATACGGCTACTCATTGGCGACTCCAAATGGTTTAACTATTTGGGAAGCACAATTTGGAGATTTCTACAATGGAGCCCAAATTATGGTCGATCAATTTATCACCGCTGGTGAGGACAAATGGTCAACTCAAAGTGGATTGGTAATGTTACTTCCTCACGGCTATGAAGGACAAGGAGCCGAGCACTCAAGTGGTCGAATGGAAAGGTTCTTGCAGCAATGTGCTGATTTGAACATTCAAGTTGTGAATACTTCAACGCCAGCGAATCACTTCCACGTTTTGAGAAGACAAATGAAAAGAGAGTTCAGAAAACCATTGATTGTGTTCTCTCCTAAAATGCTTTTACGACACCCTAGAGCAACTTCATCGTTGGATGAAATGTCAAAAGGAAGCTTCCAAGAAGTTATTGATGATCCAAAAGCAAAAGTGGCAGACGTTGATACGGTTGTGCTGTGTTCGGGTAAGTTCTATTACGAAGCGACAGAGAAAGCTCAAGAATTCGAAGCGGGCAATATGGCCTTTGTTCGAGTAGAGCAATTGTATCCGTTTCCAAAAACACAAATCGATGCGGTTTTAGCAAAATATAAAAATGCTACGAATATTTTGTGGGCGCAAGAAGAGCCTTCAAACATGGGAGCATGGACATACATGGCAATGGAATTGAGAGAATTGAACCTTATCGGTGTTTGTAGAAAACCATCCGCTGCTGCCGCTGAAGGATCACACGATTTACACAAAAGAAGGTTGGAACGTTTGTATGACGAATTGTTTGCATACGCTAAAACCCAAGTTAAGGCTTAGTTGAATTAGAAATTATTAATTAGGAATGATGAGTTATTAATTGTTCCGATTTAGTGCTAGAGAAATTATAAACGAGTTTTTAAAAAGGAACGAAGCAATTCATAACTCCTAATTAAACAATTCATAATTTAAGAATTATGTCAATATTAGAAATGAAAGTACCAAGTCCAGGAGAGTCGATCTCTGAAGTTGAGATTGCTGCTTGGTTGGTGTCTGATGGAGATTACGTAGAAAAAGATCAAGCGATTGCAGAAATAGATTCTGATAAAGCAACGCTGGAACTTCCTGCAGAAGAAAGCGGAACTATTACTCTTAAAGCTGAGGACGGCGATGCCGTTGCCGTAGGTGCAGTTATTTGCTTAATTGATACATCTGCTGAAAAACCTGCTGGATTTGAATCAATAACGGCGGATTCGACAGGCTCACCGGCCGTTGTAGCTGCACCCGTTGAAGAAAAGAAAGCGGAACCAGTGAAAGCTGCTGCGCCAAGTCCAGATCCGGTTGATAAATCATCCTATGCTGCTGGAACACCTTCCATTGCTGCCGCGAAAATCATGGCGGAGAATGGAGTTTCTTCGAGTCAAGTGAATGGAACAGGAAAAGGCGGAAGAATCACCAAACAAGATGTTCTTGCTGGATTATCTGCTGGATTTGATACAGCTGCAACCCAAGGCTGGGGTGGAACAAGAGATCAACATCCTGAAAAAATGTCCATGATGCGTCGTAAAATCGCTGAGCGTTTGGTTGCAGTGAAAAATGAAACGGCCATGCTTACAACCTTCAACGAGGTTGATATGAAACCAATCATGGACCTTCGTACGAAATACAAAAAAGCATTTGCTGATCACCACGAAGTGAACCTAGGATTTATGTCCTTCTTTACGAAAGCGGTTACTGAAGCATTGAATTTATACCCTTCTGTGAATGCACAAGTGGATGGAAAAGAAATGATCCTTCACGATTATGCGGATATCGGAATTGCAGTTTCATCACCTAAAGGATTGATGGTTCCTGTTGTTCGTAACGCAGAACGTATGTCATTAGCAGAAATCGAAAGAGAAATTAAACGTTTGGCAATTAAAGCAAGAGACGGAAAAATCACTCCAGATGAAATGACTGGAGGAACATTCACAATTACCAATGGTGGTGTGTTTGGATCTATGCTTTCAACGCCAATTATCAATCCTCCTCAAGCTGCTATTTTAGGAATGCACAATATCGTGCAACGTCCTGTAGCGTTGAATGGAGAAGTTGTGATTCGTCCAATTATGTACGTAGCCTTGTCTTACGATCACAGAATCGTTGATGGTAAGGAATCTGTTAGTTTCTTAGTGAAAGTTAAAGAGATGTTAGAGAACCCAGAAAGAATGTTGTTTGGAGCGAAAGATCCAGTGCAAGTTTTGTTGGGATTGTAAAATTTCCTTGAAAATATATAAGCCGTTGCTATTTTAGTGACGGCTTTTTTTGTGCTTGCAGTATTATTTCGAGGAAGAATCATAGGCAATATTCAAGTCCGTTCCATTTACCCAACAAAAATTGCGCACATATACATGCAAAATCGGGTATATATCTGAAAATCTTTTATTTATTCATTTCCTATATTCAACACCCAATACATTGATATCATCAATGGCATTGGTAACCAATCTAAATTAAACTAAAGAATATGTCAGACATAAACCTAGCCTTCATAAACAGATCAACCGACGTAAACAATTCATCAATAGTAATCTTCCAAAAGAATGTTGCAACCGATTTCGACGAGCTATCAGTAGCATGGAGAGTTGTAGAAAACTGTGGAAGGTACATGAGACACTTATTCACGTATCCGAAGAAGATGCAAGTTGGAGCAAGTGATTCTTATGGAAATACAACGCCATTGTTAGATGCTGAGAACTCACACATGTTCGCAGTGACCAAAAACACTTCTGGAAATGAATTGAAACTTGTAGGTCCATCAGCAAGTACTGATGAAGTGCAAGTGAAAAATTCATTGGCTACAGGTTCTATTAATGCGAATATCTACAAAGGCGGAAAATTATTGGCTGTCAAAACTGGCGTTGCACCACAACAAAAAGCAGTATTCGAATTTCATCCAACTATTTGGATTGGTGTTGTTTCTCAAATTGAAGAAGGAGAAATAATGAACTCTGCAATCCTATCAGATATAAACACAGAATTGTCCTTAACAGGAATAGCTTCAGCCGACATCGTTATGACTGGAGGAGGAACTGGAAAAAATGCGACACCGTTCAAATTTGAATTGCAAAATATTGTCAAGGCTTAACAATTTTAAATGGCCAATTGCTGGCTATAAAACAGGTGTTTCGTTCGGGACATCGAGAAACTCATGTTAATAAGTATGTTTCGTAGCACTGTGTAACACCATCAAAATCAACTAATTTACACCCAAATAACCATATTCTATGACAACGAGCTTTACACTTACCGCATTAGCATTAATTGTTGCTGGCATTGCAGCAATTTCGAGCTTTATCATATCCAAAAATCCTGAGGCCAAAGAGCAACTTGACAAATTAAAACCTATTTCTGGTTGGGTTGGAGTTAGTTTATTACTAATTGGATTAATCAATTTCTTTGGAATCCCTAGATTCACTGTACCCTATTGGGACCTTTTCGGGGCTGTAAAATACTTCTCAATTATTCCAAAACTGACAATTTTGCTCTATTCTCCAATCTGTATTGTTTTAGGGTTTATGCAGGGATACGGCCTAATCGACAAGTACGTTCTTAACAAAGCCAAAGAAAAAGGCGGTGCAGGTGCCAAATTTGATAAAATTGGAGATTCCGCATATGAGAAAATTGCAAAGTACACCACTGCAGTAGGTTTTATTGGAATATCGGTTGGACTCGTTTTATTACTCATCCAATGGGGAATAATTTAGATTGTTTAAACCTACCATTCATTTTTTACAAGAGCCCTCCAGATTTGGTGGGCTTTTTTTTGGGTAAAATGCTTTGATTGATTAAGTCGCAAATTAAAATTGCAACAAAAATCAGCACGAAAGAAAACTAAACGAACACGTAAAAATACTCAACACATTGATTATCTTACAATTAAACCGATTACTTCTACCCTTGAAATCCCATGTTTTGAACGGTATAAACCACTATCTTTGAGAAGATAGAATATCTTAGATATTTACCAAAACTTAAAAACCCAAATTATGAAAAAAACAATTACTCTTTTTGCCATGGGAGCCCTATCAATAGGTTCGTATGCACAAACACTTGTTTCAACTACACCTTCCAATCGAAATGTGATAATTGAAGAGTTTACCGGTACAAACTGCCCTGCTTGTCCAAATGGGCACACAACCTTGTCAGGTATCTTAACTGCAAATCCAGGTACCGTTTTTGGAATTGGTTATTCACCTACGAATTCAAGTTTAACAGGACCGTATAACGGAGGATTGGATTTAACAAACCCTTTCTCTGATGCGTTCTATACGAATCCATATTATGGAAACGGAGACGGTCGCGCAATGCCAACTGGTCACGTAAACAGAACAAAATACGGCGGAAGTAGAAAATCATCTACAAGTGATTGGGCTGCACGTGCCGCAGACATCAATATGATTTCTTCTCCAGTGAATGTTGGGTTGTCTTCAACTTATGATGCAGTAACTGATATGGTTGATGTAACTGTTGAAATGTATTTTACTGCTGACGTTACGGATGCGGCATATGTAACTGTGATCTTGACTGAAGATGATATTATTACAACTCAGTCCGGAGCCGGAACTGCAGCCGATTATAATCACAAGCATGTAATGAGAGCAAACCTTCAAAACGGACAATGGGGTGAAGCTTTAACTGGAACTACAACGCAAGGTAGTTTAGTGACAATGACTTTCTCATTTGACAATTCATCAACAAATTATGTTATTGACAATTGTGACATTATTGCGTTCGTTTCAACCGGAACTGACGATAACAGTGAAATTCTTACAGGAAGTGCTGCCGGTGCAAATGGAGGTAGTTCAGCTGGAATCACTCAGTTATCAGCAAACAATGAAATTAAAGTGTTTCCTAACCCAACAAACGGTGAAATCAACATTGCGTTGAGTGAAAACACTGCATCTGGATCAGTTTCTATTTTAAACATTGCAGGACAAGTGGTTTACACAAACGATTTGAACCTAGATTCTGGAGCTGTTCTAACATTACAAAAGTCTGATTTAAACTTGGAAGCTGGAACATATTTCGTTTCGTTTACAAATGAATCAATTGTTGCGACTAAAAAATTAATTGTTCAGTAGGCATCGATCTTCTGAAGTAGAGTTAGCAATTGGGCTGTCGTATTTTGTACGATGGCCCTTTTTTTGCCATGAATTAATCGCACGGGAACAGAAAATACAATTTCCCGGCAGTTCAACTGCTCCATAATCGGGAATTAGCTAATAATTAACGAACGTTGGAAGTCTTTATCGCGAAGACAAGCTAGGTTTTCACTATTTTTAGAAATTCTAAAATAGAACCGCCTTGCCAAAAAAATATTACCACAACAAAGCCAACGAACTTCAAACCTCAATTGCCAGCTTAAGAAAAAGGTTAATTGCTTTTTCAATGCTTCGCTTAGGCGTGTTTTTCGCGGTCACTGCAGCTATATACTTCTTCTATGGAGATATGGCATCAATCGCTATTTCATTGGCCGTTGGACTTTTCTTGTTCTTCTTTTTGGTTACTCGGTTTTCCAACCTTAAAAACAAACAGCGCTATTTGAATAAGATGCTGAAAATTAACCAACTTGAACTTGCAGTTTTGGATGGTGACATTTCAGAACTGAAAACGGGCGATCAATATATTTTTGAAGAACATGATTTCAATCAAGACATAGACCTTTTCGGACAAGGCTCTTTGTTTCAGATTATCAATAGAACGGCAACGCCTAACGGAGAAAAGCACCTTGCGGATTGGTTGAATTCCAACACGATTGATCAGATCGCGGAAAAACAAAAAGCAACGGAAGAACTCGGTTCAAAAATCGAATGGAGACAAAAATACACTGTGGTCGCTTCCTTAATTGAATCTGATATTCAATCCCAAGACATTTTGAAATGGGTCAAGAATTACAAAACTTTTGTTCCACCTTTTTTAAATTGGTTCCCAATTCTATTCTCCACCTTATCTTTAGCTTTATTCACAACTTATGTGCTGGATTTAGTTCCGATTGGCGCACTTATTGGCTGGATGTTTCTTGGATTCACAATTTCAGGAG
>JBLHVW010000008.1:0-55962 GCA_047628775.1 Salibacteraceae bacterium
TCAAAAATGCCGAACGTTGATCTTTTTCATACGCACGAACTTTAACCTTGTCATCCGTCACTTGAATCAGGTGCATTGGAATGTCATTCTGTTCCAAATACTTCTTTAAGAATTTCACTCGGGCCTTTGTATGGTCCTTTTTTTCAATCGAACTTCCCATATAATAAAGGTCTAAACATAGAGTAGGGTATTGCTCGAAAAGAAGCTTTAAGTAGTTGATATCAAAGCCCTCTACTTCTGAAGTTTTGTTTTTACCGAAGTAGATGGCTGCATTTTCTTCAGCACTGGCGGTAATGTTCTTTACCAATTGAACGTCAAATGTGTAATTTGAACCAACGACACTATCCGTTGGTTGATAAATCACAATGTCCGTTTCTGTTTGGTATTTATAATCAAAGGTAAGGATGTACGTTTTATCGTAATTGAACTTCGTCTTTATCGTGAAGTGCCCTTGCGAATCACTAATTACGGATAAAACAGAATCTGTATTCTCCCATAGGGTCACAGAAAGTCCTGTCAGTATTTCATCATTACTGTCTGTGAGAGTGCCATTCAACGCTACTTCCTTGGTTTGAGACAAAGAAGTGAATTGAAGAATTAAGAGGCCAAAGAGTAAAATGCTTTTCATCTTTAATAAGATAGCGATTTTCTAAAATTCTATTTTAATAGATACAGGGAAATGATCCGAATAACCTTCCAAATAATTTCCACCACCAAAAGTTCTGAAAGGGACGGTATTGCCTTTGTATTCAGACAATAGAAACTCAGGACTGTGGATTTTCCCAGAATTTGAAATAACATTTACGCCTTTCTTTTTGTGAAAGTTTTTCGAAACCATGATGTGATCCAAAATTCCCCATTCACCTTTGTAATTATAAGAACCTCCGAATTGACCAGATTCTGCTTTGATCATAGGACAAAGTGTTTCCGTAATTAATTTTGGAGCGTTATTATTGGGATAATCATTTAAGTCGCCCATAAATACAATTTGGATGTTTTTATCGACAACCAATAAAGAATCAATGAATTTTTTTCCAGCAGTTGCAGCTATAAGTCTTTTTGAGTCACTCGCTTCTTGTCCTCCTCGACGGCTCGGCCAGTGGTTTACCATTGCGTAAATGATTTCCTTTTTTCTTGAAAATTTAGCCCAAACGATATCTCTACTTGGCGAGGATCCTTCTGGCATTTGAAAGCGAACAACGCCATCTTCCAATAGAGTAAGTTCTGTACTGTCATAGATAATAGCGTTATCAATACCGCGATTGTCAAGGCTTTCTGTATGAACAACGCCATGTGTTCCTTTTAGCGTTCCACCATTTACAATATCCACAACAACTTGCTTGTTTTCAATTTCGCAAACTCCTATGATCAAAGGAGAGGTGAATTCACCAAAAACCTTATTGATGTGTTGAATCTTAGTATTGTATTTTTCAGAGTTCCAATTGTTCTTTCCGTCGGGAAGAAATTCCGCGTCGTTTTTATCTTCAGTATCAAGAGTGTCGAACAAATTATCGACATTATAAAAAGCAATTGTATGCTCTTCTGATTGCGAGAACGTTGATAATGTTGCAGTTATAAAGGCGAGTAAGGCAAACTGTTTTATCATTTTAATTAGGCTTTAATTGATTCTTTAATCAAATTTCGTGCAAGAGGTCCTTCACACATTACTGCATCTAAAATAGAAAGATTCATCGTAAAACTTTCATCCGATGGAAATACTTGGATGTAAGGCGAAGGAAGGAAGTCTTGGTTTAAATTTTTATCGGTTAAAAGTGATCGCGGGTCGTTCTCGATCACGGGTTGAAATTCATCGGTTAGAATTAATTCTGTTGAGATGTCCAACCAATCTAAGATACGCTGTGAAATATTCATATTGAATTTCAGGAAATTCGTTTCTTCTGAAAACAATATTTCATGAACTTCGATGCTGTAGTAATCAAAAAAAGCTGCACTTTGATACGCGCTCATGATCGATCTCCAATGCCGTTTCTGCCAATTTTCATCCACAGATAGAAGAACTTCATCCGTCGCAGTTTTAGAGCCAGAGTGCTTTTTAGTTGGAATGGATAAGGTTAAAATTCCATCCGCACCGAGAATATCACATCGGTTTCGATACGATTGTTTCGGGAAATGTTCCTTCGCTTCAATGTATACTTTTTCGTACTTCGCTACCTCTCTGAAATAAGCAATGCTTCCGAAATAAGCGGTAGGAAAAACCGGAATCATTTTATCACGGTAAACATTCTGTCCCAACGGAATCCACCGTTTGGATCATTTGAAAGCCAAACCATTGATGCTTTACCAACGATATGATCTTCAGGAACAAATCCCCACATTCTAGAATCAGCCGAGTTAAATCGATTGTCTCCCATCATCCAGTAATAGTTCATTCCGAACGTGTAGGTCGTTGCTTTTTTTCCATCAATAATAAACGATCCATCTGGCTTCTCAACCAAAGTATGTCCTTCGTAAGCAGTAATTATTCTGCGGTAATAAGGAATGTTGTCTTTATTGATCTTAATCGTTTGTCCTTTACTTGGAATTTGGAATCTTCTTAAATCCGTTACTGTATTGTTAATATTGACGTCGTTCGGGAAGATGTTTAAATTAAATAAAGTATCCGCCACTGTTGGAATGGCATCTGGTGAATCTGAATACTGAGGCATTTCAACCAAATTGATTCTTGTCTTTTGCGCATCTTCTTTCGTTTCATTGACCTCTTTACTTGCGTAAAGACTCTTCAGTTTAAGATAAGTTTTTCGGTTCACATGGATAGCTGAAATGGGACCTGATCCTTGACCATACTCATCTCTTTGAAAATAATCGTACTGTGTATATTCATCAATGTCAAGTCCATACTTACTTAGCAGAACCGAAACTGGTTCAGGGTAGAAGTTCTTTACTTCATATTTCAAGTTTTGCTCTTGTGCAACCTTTGCTTTTTTGTCATTTACAAAGAGAATTGAATTTTTCAACTCCAACCAGTCCCCAGGAATTCCTACACATCTCTTTATGTAATTCTCTCGTTTATCTACTGGTCTGTAAATAATTCCTTTGTGCGAAATTAACTCATTTCCTGAATGTGTAATACCAGAAGCTATTACTTCTCTCGCTTTTGCAGTCCACATGTCATGATTCTCTAAGAAATCTCTACCATTCGCATTCTCGTAGACCAATCTTAGCGTCCTGTTTGATAGTTTAGACTGAGTAATGACTTCCCCATTGGCTTCCATCGTGTCGTATGCTTGGCGTTGAAACTTACTATACATTTTATGGGTTTCTTTCCACATGTGAAGTGCTTCCTGGTTTACCACGTCATGGTAATTATGTCCCATCAATCCGTTTGGCATTCGTGGATCGTAGACAGCGGTGTCACCAGCTGGATAGTTAAAAACAACAACGTCATATCGTTCGACATCACCAAATCCAGGTAAACGCAGATAGTTAGAAGTTTCAATTCCGAGGTAAGATTTGACATCAACAAATGGTACTGTGTTATGAACCAAAGGATAAGAGAATGGTGTAACTGGAACTTTTGGTCCATAGGCCAATTTGTTCACGAATAAGAAATCACCAACCAAAAGTGTTTTCTCCATCGATCCTGTTGGAATTTTAAACGGTTCGAAAACATAAGTTCTGATAATTAATGCGGCGATAAGGGCAAACCAAATTGAATCTCCCCATTCCTTTACTTTCGTCTTTTTCCCAGGTTTTGCTCTTGTTACAGCGGCAAACCCTAAGGCGATTACGTGCCCTAGTATTGGCAATGAAAGGAAAAGTGCTAAATGATCTCCCCATTCTCTATCGCCAACTTCTTTGCTATTTGCCCAATTCGTTTCAGGTAGTATTTTATCTCCAGACGAAGCAATTTTATACATAATTACATACGGGAAGAAAACACCTTGAAGTGTATCTACCAGTGAGAAATAACCGAATCGACGGATGTATGAAACATTCGCGACTGACCACATAGCAATATGAACTCCTGGGAAAATCAAAAGCAATGACCACCAAGGTTTTTGAGATCCTAACTTAAAGGCTATGAAATAATTATAACCTGGAACTAAGGCTTCCCAAGCTTTTCTGTCTGCTTGTTCAAAACTTTTCCACCACATTGCTAAATACGGGTGAACTAATAAAAACAGGTAAAAATAAAATATGTTCATTTTTCTTATTTAATAACATCTTGCATGGTGAAAACGCCTTGTTTTCCCATTAACCATTCTGCAGCGATCACAGATCCAAGTGCAAAACCTGATCTATTGTGCGCTGTATGCTTAATTTCTATACTATCGATATCTGAATTGTATCCAATTATATGTGTGCCAGGAACACCATCTTTTCTATGCGAAGTAACAGCGATCTGGCCTTCTGTAGTCGCAGGAGCTTCATTCTCCTGATGAACCCAAGCCTTTAAATTATCATTTGAAAGCATCATGTCATTCGCCAATGTGATAGCTGTACCGCTCGGTGCGTCAAATTTTCGCAAATGGTGAACCTCTTCTATTGAAGCTATATAATCCTTGTGAGGCGCCATCAATTCGGCCAATCTTCGGTTGATATCAAAAAAGATATTTACACCGATACTAAAGTTTGAAGCGTAGAGTAGTGCACCATTCTTTTTTGTCACAAATTCCTTTACTTCAGGGAGTTGTTCGTTCCATGCTGTCGTTCCAACGACAACAGGAGTATTGTTGATTACACAATGTTCAATATGCTTTACGGCCATGTGCGGAGCTGTAAATTCAATGGCAATATCAATCTTCTTAAAGTCCAGATCTTCAACTGGAGACAGGCTTGTACTCGTAGCGACAATTATATGTCCCCGAGAAATAGCGATTTCTTCAATCACTTTTCCCATCTTACCATATCCAATTAATGCTATGTTCATTCTTTAACTATTGAGGCAAAAATAAGCTTTTAGCCATACCGTGCAATTGATTTAACGAAAATTAAAACTCATTTTAAGACCTGCAGTTCTATAATTTAAAAGTGTTGGTTCCATTTTCAATGATAGATCTTCAGATATATCGAAAGAAACGAAATGAGCTTCGACTCCTGCATCGATAATTTGAATGAAGTACACAATTGCAACTCCTAGTATAGAAAGGTCCCTCCAATTCAAATGTTGATTGTACAAACTCAGGATTCCAGCATCTGTAAATTGGGCGTAATTTGGACTGGTAATATTATCTTGACGAAGGGTATATTCTTCTTTGTAGTTTTTTTGTTCGACTTGGTTGTAAATCAAGAAGTAAGTGGATGCGCCTAAAGCTCCATAGATCAATGGAACTTTCCAAAAGGCTTTCTTTTTCCCTTTTGGCATTGCTATGTGGTTATAGATTTGGCCTGCTCCAGGAACGACTGCCGAAAGGATTACAGCCTTTTTAACTGAGTGTAAAGTGTCTTGTACAACTGCCGTAGTATCGTCCTTAGAGGCAAAACTTGTAGAAGTAAATAGGATAAATAGAAGAAGGACCAACCCTTTCATTACTTGTTTAATAAGTCAATAATACGGCTTAAGTCGACATCGGAATTAAAATTCACAACAATCTTACCATTACCATTTGGTGACTTTTTAATTTCCACTTTTGTCGAAAGGCGATCACCAAGATGTTCTTTGAACGTAAATTCAGTTTTCGTTATTTCAAGTTTTGCTTTTTTTGGCAATTGTTCTTGCTCTTCTGGAGCTCCTGAAACTTTTTCTCCTCTTAAGATTGCTTCAATATCACGAACAGAAAGTTTTTCCTTCACGACCCTGTTGAACAATTCAACCTGCGTTTCTTCATCCCCAGCTGAAACCAGAGCTCTCGCATGACCCATTGTAATCTTTCTTTCTCTAACTCCTGCTTGAATATCAGCGGGTAATTTGAGTAATCTTAAATGATTCGTGATACTCGATCGACTTTTAGAAACTTTCTGACTTAATTGATCTTGTGTTAATTCAATTTCCTCAATAAGACGTTGGTACGAAAGTGCAACTTCGATTGGGTTTAAATCTTCACGTTGAATGTTCTCTACCAAAGCCATTTCAAGCATCGCTTGATCGTTAGCAATTCTAATGTAGGCCGGAACTTCATTTAACTCCGCCAGTTGCGCTGCACGGAAACGACGTTCTCCAGAAATTAATTGGTACTTGTCACGCCCCAATTTACGAACTGTTATCGGCTGAATAATTCCGTGAATTTTAATTGACGTACTTAATTCTTGAAGTGCATCTTTTTCAAAATTTGACCTCGGATTGAATGGATTGGCTTCAATACTTGAAATGGAAATTGTGGAAATCGATCCTACAATTCCGTCTCCAGCTGAGGTACTTGTGATGTCAGTTTCTGAGTTTTCTAGAAGTGCACTTAGTCCTTTTCCTAAAGCAGATCTTTTCTTCGTATTAGAGCTCATCGCTAATCTTTATTTTTTTGTCTTCGTTCGAAATTTTTGTTAAATCATTTCTCTGTAGAATCTCTCTCGCAAAATTCAAATAGTTGACAGAGCCTTTGCTTGCTGCATCGTGCATGATTATCGTTTCACCATAACTAGGTGCTTCTCCCAATTTTGTGTTTCTATGAATTACCGTATCAAATACAATTTCTTGGAAATGCATTTTTACTTCTTCAACAACTTGATTCGCTAAACGCAAGCGCGTGTCGTACATCGTCAAAAGAATTCCTTCGATTTCCAGTTCAGGATTAAGTCTTCCTTGTACAATTTTAATCGTGTTCAAAAGCTTCCCAAGTCCTTCCAATGCAAAGTATTCACATTGAACTGGAATCATAACAGAATCCGCAGCGGTTAGAGAATTCACTGTAATCAAACCAAGAGAAGGGGAGCAGTCAATAATAATAAAATCATATTGATCTTTAATCTTTTCAAGAGCGAACTTAAGCATGTATTCGCGGTTCGGTAGATTGATCATTTCCAACTCCGCACCTACCAAATCAATATGAGATGGAAGAATATCCAAATTTGGATTGTCCGTTTTTACAATTAAATCAGAAGGATCGACATCGTTGATTAAACAATCATAAATAGTATTGTTTTTATTCGGATCTAGTCCTACACCAGAAGTCGCATTCGCTTGAGGATCTGCGTCAACTATCAATGTTTTGTATTCTAATACACCTAAACATCCGCTTAAGTTGATTGCAGTAGTTGTTTTTCCAACACCACCTTTTTGGTTCGCAATTGCAATTATTTTACCCATTTAATGAAAAAATTGAGTTATAAAGATACGCTAAATGCGCGTTGAATAGACGGAAAGTAATCACTAGTTATCAACGAAAATCGTGTTTATAGAGTATTGATAAAATCGGAGGGAATATAATTAGTTATAGATTTTCAAACGAAACCTCTGAAACACCTTCTAATTCAGCTTTCTCTGCAATTTTATATTCACCAGAAGATGTTAACTCTTCAATTTTTTTCAAGGCATCTTTTAAGCCGTCTTCGAACTTTTCAAAATCCTCCTTGTACAAGAATAATTTGTGCTTTTGATACGATTCTCTGCCATCGACAAACGTTTTTTTACTTTCCGTTAAGGTTAAATAAAGGTCATTCCCTTTTGTTGACTTCACATCAAAGAAATAAGTTCTTTTGCCTGCTCTTACTACCTTTGAATAAATTTCATTATTCTTATCGTACTCCATTCTTGTGGTATTTAATTGTCAAATGACAAAAGCAAATATGGCACTTTTTTTATTAGGAAACAACAGGGTTCATAACCTTTTCTGTTTAATGAAAAATACGTATCTTTCAACAAGTCAGTCATTTAACTCATCTCTTCTTCCGCTAATTGCCTTTGATAAAGCTCGGCATAGGCGCCATTTGCCTGAATTAACTCTTCGTGTGTTCCTTTTTCAGTAAGGCGACCTTCTGCGATATTAATAATTCTCGATGCATTTCGAATGGATGAAACACGGTGGCTGACAATCATGGATGTGACACCATTCATGTTTTTGAAATTGCGAAGTATGATTTCTTCTGTTTCCGTATCCACAGCGGATAAACAATCATCTAAAATTAAAATTTCAGGCTTGCGAATCAAAGCTCGAGCAATACTAATTCGCTGTTTTTGTCCACCACTTAAATTAACTCCTCGTTCTCCTAGTAAGGTGTCAAATCCCGATTTAAACTCAACAATATTGTGGTAAACATGTGCCTGCTTCGTCACCTCAATCAACATTTTCTCTGAAGCATTTCCCTGATTTAATCCAAATGCAATGTTGTTCTTAATCGTATCCGAGAATAAAAACACGTCTTGAGGGACAACACTAGTCCGACTCCTTAGTTCATCTAAATTGCAATCGTTAATATTTTTTCCGTCAATTAAAATCATTCCACTTTGTGGTTCGACTTGGCGTGTCAGCAACTGAATAATAGTTGATTTCCCACATCCTGTTCTTCCAATGATACCAAGGGATTCACCTTTTTTAATTATGAAACTCAAATCATCTATTGCCTGAATTCCAGAGTTCGAGTAGGTATAAGAGACGTTTCTAAATTCAATTTCCTTTTCAAATACAAGTGGCTCTTGAGATCGGTTAACAATTTCTGGTTCTTCTTTTAAAAACTCATTGATGCGTTCTTGCGAAGCAGCCGCCCTTTGAATTAAAGATGTCACCCATCCAACAGAGGCAAATGGCCAAGTCAACATATTAACAAAGAATATAAACTTGGTTATATCCCCAATTGTCATATCCCCGTTGATGTGAAAAATTCCGCCCAAATAGATGCAAAGTACAGTACTTAGCCCAACTAGAATAAATATTGTTGGCATGAACAGAGCATTGACAAATACAAGTTTCATGTTTTTATTCTTGTAGGCATTCGCAGATAAATTGAATTTATCTTCAACCTCCTTAGTCCTATCATACGCTTTTACCACTCGGATTCCTGAAAAGGTTTCTTGAACCAACGTTGACATGAAGGATTGTTCTTTCTGAACCGTTGTGCTAATCTTATTGATTCTGGAAGCCACCTTGTATATTATATAGGACATAAGTGGAAGGGGGACCAAAACAACGAGGGTTAACCAGCCATTAATGGAGATCATTACACTAATAACAAGAATTGAAAGAACAGCGAGATTAATGGTATACATAATACCTGGTCCAAGATACATTCGGACCTTAGTGACATCCTCCGAGATCCGGTTCATTAGGTCTCCAGTATTGTTTTTCTTGAAAAATGTATAGCTTAATTTTTGATATTGTTGATAGATTTCATTTTTTAGATCATACTCTATAAATCTTGACATGATTATGATTGTTTGCCTCGTTAGAAATAAGAATATGCCAGCAATTAGGGAAAGTAGTATATAGTATCCGCCAACTTTAAAAGCGTAATAGAACAGGTCGTCAGGGTTGTACGCACTGTTCCATTCTTTTAGATCATCGGTTACATCACCAAAGTATTGAGGCATTAAAACTTTGGCGAGGTTTGTTCCAATAATGAACAATATACCCAAAAGCATTCTCCATTTGTATTTAATGAAATATTTATTGAGATAGCTGAGTGACTTCATGCGATAATTTCCTATTTTTGCCCCACTATTTACATGGCGTTGTAAAAGTAAATAATAGATTGAGATAATTTAGCGCTTTGATATGATTGAAGTAAAAAATATTGAGGATACTAACCTCGCTGAAAATCCTGTAGTTGCTCAAATGAGCAAATACAATCATGAACAACTTTTGTTCTGTAACGATAACGAAACAGGTTTAAAAGCAATAATCGCAGTACATAATACGGTTTTAGGTCCAGCACTCGGAGGAACGAGAATGTGGTCTTACAAAAACGAAATGGAAGCATTGAATGATGTTCTTCGTCTTTCGCGTGGTATGACTTACAAAAATTCAATCTCTGGATTGAATTTAGGTGGCGGTAAAGCGGTAATTATTGGTGATGCTCGAGCCATGAAATCTGAAGCTTTGTTTAGAAGATTCGGAAAGTTCGTGAACAGCTTGGCCGGAAAGTATATTACAGCAGAAGATGTTGGAATTAATCCATTAGACATGTCATGGGTGAGTATGGAAACGGATCACGTTGTTGGTCTTCCTGGGAAAAGTGGAGACCCTTCACCGGTTACAGCTCATGGAACTTATGTAGGAATGAAAGCTTGTGCGAAAGAGCAATTTGGTTCTGATTCTTTAAGTGGTAAGAAAGTTGCCGTTCAAGGAGTTGGACATGTAGGTGAATATTTGGTTGAAGCACTTACGAAAGAAGGAGCGGAGGTCTATATCACTGACATACACGAACCAACTTTAAAAAGAGTCTCTGAAACTTATGGCGCTAAAGTTGTTGGTTTGGATGAAATATATGAAATCGATATGGATATTTATGCTCCTTGTGCGCTAGGGGCAACCATAAATGATACAACGTTATCAAAGTTGAAGTGTTCAATTATCGCTGGTGCTGCAAACAATCAACTTCAACAAGAAGGATTGCACGGTACAGAGGTAATGAGGAAAGGAATCATTTATGCTCCTGACTATGCACTAAATGCTGGTGGCGTTATTAATTGTTATTCTGAAGTGAAAGGTTTATCTCCGGAATGGGCAATGAATAAAGCCGAAGAAATTTACACAACTATTCATAATATTGTTAAGCGTTCGTCCTCTGAAAATGTTCCGACATATCAGATTGCTAATAAAATGGCAGAAGAACGTATTGACTCTATTGGGAAAGTTAAACTTCCAATGTAAGCGAATGCTGAATAGACGACACTTAAGAGTAAAAGTTCTTCAATCTTTATATGCGTATTTCCAATCGAAAGATGGGCATACAGCTATTTCGGAAAAGGAATTATTGACAGCAGTAGAACGAATTTATGATCTTTATTTGTACCTGTTATTGTCCTTTGATGAACTTAAAGTTCAAGGTACACGTAGGATTGAAGATGCTAAGCTGAAGATTCGACCGTCGGATGAAGAGCTTGATCCGAACACAAAGTTCATTGATAACGAACTCATTTCTATTCTTGGGGATCATCCTGAATTAAGAGCTTGTTCTGAAGATCGAAAAGTGAATTGGGTAGGTGATGAGCACCAAGAGTTGTTCCGTAAGATGTATTTGAACTTAAGAGAAAGTGAGACTTATTTTGAGTTCATGAACAATGACTCGAAAGGGTTTGCTGAAGATATGGCTTTTGCTATTGCCGTATTTAAATCAGAAATTGCGAACTTTCCGTTGCTTTACGATTTCTTTGAGGAAAAGAGTATCCACTGGATGGATGATATCGATTTGGCTTGCACAATGGTTATCAAAACTTTAAAGAACTTTAACGAAGAGGGTCCCAATCAAATTTTACCTTTGTATAAGGATAAAGAAGATGAAGTTGATTTTATAAGACAATTACTTCGCAAAACCATTTCGATGGATGTGGAGAATGAAAAATTAATTGATGAATTGACAAGTAACTGGGAGTTAGATAGAATCGCGAAAATGGACGTGATCCTAATGAAAATGGCAATTACCGAATTGCAAATTTTCAACAATATCCCAACGAAGGTGACGCTAAATGAATACATTGAAATTTCAAAATTCTATAGTACGCCTAAGAGTAATGGATTTATTAATGGGGTTCTCGATAAAGCAATTGGCCGTCTGGATAAAGAAGGATTAATTACAAAAGTTGGACGGGGATTAAAAGAATAAGATTATGATAAAATTTTTGACACTATCATTATTGATTACAATGTTCGCTTCTTGTGAGTCGGATGTAGAAACAGATGTGATAGTAGGAAACAAGACAACAATGAAAATTGATCGCTTGTACGATGCTGGAGAAGTAATGAAAGGAGAAGTTATTACAGCGAAGTTCAAAGTGACCAACACAGGAAAGTATCCTTTGACTCTGGCGAGTGTTAAACCGTCATGTTCATGCACCGTGTCATCTTATCCTAAGGAACCAATTCCACCCGGAGAATCAGATGTAATTACTGCAACTGTTAATACAGATAGATTAGGTACAGGTACTTTGACAAAACACGTGAATGTCACAGCAAATACAAGCCCTTCAGTTACCCAGTTAAAGATCAGGGGGGTGGTTATGAATAAATAGTAAATAGTAAATTAAAAGAGAAAGAGAATGATAAACATAATAATGATTCTTCTCATGGTCGTAGTATTCTACTTCTTCATGATGAGGCCACAAATGAAAAAGCAAAAGGAACTTAAAGCGTTTCGCGAAAATTTAGCTACAGGTAATAAAGTAGTTACTATCGGAGGGATTCATGGAAAAATCCTTTCAGTTGATGAGTCAACAATTTTAATCTCCACTGAAAGTGGAAAATTAAGAATGGACAAAACAGCAGTTTCAAGTTCTCCTGAAGATTCTTTGGATAAGAAATAAAATCTATTCTAAGTAGATAAATCCTTCTTGAGCATGCTCTTGAGGGATTTTTTTTGAGACCATACTAAACGAATTATGTTCGCTCTGTATGTCCCTTTGAAAAATTGCTTCGACTAAAAATCAATTTTTTAACATAAAATGCTATTTTTACACGATATAGGCTACCATTTTTATAACTGCTTATTTCGATAATTAAAAAATTGCTTTGAAAATTACATTCGCTTTCCTTTCATTATTTTTGATCCTGTCCAGTTGCGGTGGAGAATCGAATGGTTTTAAGCCTAAGAAGAAGGCACTGGTTTTAATGACAGAAGAAGATAGTATCACAGCAACAATAGATTCTTTGCATATCACATCTGAGATGGACATGTCTTTAATTAGCCCTGAAGACCGTAGAGAATTTTTGAAAAATTTAGCTGAAATAGAAAAGAAGCATGGTCAGCAATGGGATTTCTGTACTTGTGTTTTAAAGAATGACTCAATCAATAAAGCATTTATGAAGGAACTTTCTGATGAGGCTTTCGATGAGTTGTCTTTAAGGTTTGATATAATCGATGCCAAGTGCAAATCCTTTTTAGCGCAAAACCCAAATCAAACTCCTGATGATCGTGCTAAACACGAGAAGAAAGTAAGAGATTGCTTAAGAGCCGAGGGAATAAGTATCTAAATCATTTTTATGAAGTTACCAAAAGTCATGGACTACTTTGAAAGCAAAGGGGGATGATCAAACACGTAAAATATAGACGAGATACGAGCACCAAAAGGATTTTACGGTGCAAGAGTAGCAGACTTGAAGCCTTTGTTTAAAAAACTGAAGAGAAATCATCAATTGGCACTTGAATTATACGACACAGGAAATTCTGATGCGCAATACTTAGCCAGCTTAATCGCTGCATTGTCTGAGTTTTCTAAAAAAGAGTTGGAGGGTTGAGCGTTATCAGTAGGTATATGATATCCGAATATGCTGTTGCTTGGAATGTTTGAGAACGATCAGATAGTATTGAGGTAACGAAAGATTGGATTAATAGTGGCAATGATAAGGTTATGGAGGCTGGCTGGGCTGCAATGAATTGCCACTTCGGTTTTGCTCCGAATGAGTAATTGGACTTTGAATACCACGAATCTTTGATTGGAACAATAGAGAAGGAGATTCAAAACGCATCCAATAGAGTTCTTTATTGTATGAGTGGATACATGATTCCACTTGGATGAGGTTTTCCAGAATTGACAGAAACATTTAAGAGTGCTCGAGATCAAATTGGCAAAGTCGAGGTTTCTATGGAGAAAACGGCTTGAAAAGTACCTGTAATTCGTCCATACATTGAAAATATGTAGAATAGAGGCAGAATAAGAAAGAAAAAGAAAACGCTTAAATGCTAATTTTAACTCATCTTTTTCTAAGAATGAATAGAACGTTGGCTATCATTTAATTAGAATAATCTGTACATTCGTTTAAGACATTATACATCATATTATGAAAAAAAAATACTTAGTAGTTCTGGCTTTAATTTTATCAGCTTCAGTGCACGCTCAAAACCGTGTGACACTTATAGAAACATTCACATCGTCTTCTTGTGGGCCCTGTGTAGGTGGGAATATAAATCTAGAAGGAATCTTAGCTGATTCTCAAAATGACGACAAATCAGTGTCCTTGAAATACCAAATGTCGTGGCCAGGTAATGGTGATCCTTATTATACTTTAGAAGGAGGTGAAAGAAGAAACGTATACGGTATTAGTGGTGTTCCAACGACAGAAGTGGACGGAACTTTCGAAGTGAATACAGGAAGCTTAAATCAGAGTAGTTTAACGAGCGCGTATGCTGTTGCTCCGAAAGCTACGATTGAGGCGCATTATGAAGTAGACGAAGCGGCGAAAACAATTACGGTTCAAGCAAGTGTGACAGTTTTGGAAAATACACCTCCAGGATGGAGATTGTATATGGCTGTTTTTGAATACCAAACATTGAATAACACTGCATCGAATGGTGAAACTTCTTTTGAGCATGTAATGAAAAAAATGCTTCCAAATGAATCGGGAAAAGTAATGTCACCAATGCAAGCTGGAGAAACTTTCGAATGGACTGAAGTGTATACGTTTAATGGGAATTACACGCTTCCCGCAAACGCTTTAAGCCCAATTGATCACGCTACAGAGCATTCTGTAGAAGAGTTCTCTGATCTAGGAGTTGCCGTTTGGGTTCAAACATTATTAAACTCTGAAATAATGCAAGCGGGTTATGCTGAAGTTGGATTGGTTGAGCTGAACGAAAATGAATCGACAATTGCTTCTGCTAAAATTTACCCGAATCCAGCGTTTGGAAAAGTAACTGTTGCATTTCAAGCTACAGTTACTGAAGATTACATGATTGAAGTTATGAATACAATGGGACAAGTTGTTTACACTTCTGCTTTGTTAAACGTTGAAGCAGGCAGAACGACACATGATCTTTCAATTGCTGATTTCGCTGACGGATTGTATACAGTTCGTATTAGTTCAGCTACTGGATTAATCAGTAAAAGATTGTCAGTACAAAATTAAAATCATTCAATCTGGGGTGCAACGCTTTGGTGTTGCACTTTTTTTTTCAAATTTAGCCGCGAGCTAAATGAAAATCTCATACAACAACTAATTATACTTTCTATTTTATTCTGCATGGTACTCTTAAATTTACTAAGGGTATTGGTGCATGATTGTCGTCTCGACGCGTCTTTGCATAAAAAACAATAGAAAACAGATGCCGTTTAAACAAGACAGCAGTTTTGGAAGCGAATTTGTTTTACATACTCTTTCAGGAAAACTAAAGGATAAAAAGAATTAATGTTACTTATTTCGGCAGTGGCATTAACTAAGTGTACAGGAAGTACAAACTTAGTTTTAGTTTTTAAAAAAAAAGAGTCTCGGTACACGACCGAGACTCTTTTAGTATTTAATAATGCGCCTTCGCTAGAGCTAAGGCGCAGGTGTCCGACTAATAATAAATGGCCCTTCTTACTTTAGTAATGTACTTCGCCATTCGGATCACTTGTTTCGTATATCCAAACTCGTTGTCGTACCAAGCATAGATTACACAGCTTTTACCGTCTTTAGAAACGATTGTTGCATTTGAATCAAATACCGAACAACACGTGTTGCCGATAATATCGTTTGAAACCAATTCTGGATCGGTTGCATAATAGATTTGATTAATCAATTCTCCATTAAGTGCTGCGTCTTTCATTGCTGCATTTAATTCTTCCACTGTCGTTTCTTTTCCCAATTCAATATTAAGAATTGCCAAAGATCCGTTTGGAGTAGGAACACGAACCGCGTTTGCCGTTAATTTATCTTTCAAATCTGGAATAACTTTCGTTACTGCATTTCCTGCACCAGTTGAAGTAATAACCATGTTGATTGCAGCAGAACGTCCTCTTCTTGGCTTCTTGTGCATGTTGTCCAATAAGTTTTGGTCATTGGTATATGCGTGAACAGTTTCGATGTGTCCTTTGACAACTCCGTATTTGTCATTAATGACTTTTAACACAGGAGAGATTGCATTTGTAGTACAAGATGCCGCGGAGTAAATCTTTTCAGTTTCAAGATCCAATTCGCCTTGATTGATTCCGTAAACGATGTTAGGGATTTCTTTTCCTGGCGCAGTCAAAAGAACTCTAGATGATCCTTTCGCTTGCAAGTGTCTCGATAATTCTTCACGGTTTGTAAAGACTCCAGTATTATCAATAATCAATGCATTGTGAATACCGAATTGAGTATAATCAATGTCCTCAGGATTCTTAGCGCAAATCATTCGAACGATTTGTCCATTGATGATTAAAGCTTCTTTTTCTGCGTCAACAGTAACAGTTCCATCAAATGCTCCATGAACGGAATCATTTTTAAGAAGAGCAGCACGCTTTATCAAATCAGCTTCTGCATTGCTACGAGTAACAATCCCTCTCAATCTCAATTGTTGTCCTTTACCAGCTTGTTTGATTAGTTCTCTAGCCGCCAAACGACCAATTCTACCAAAACCATACAAGACAACGTCTCTAGGTTCGAATTCAACAGCGTTCGAAGATTCAAATCCAGCCAACTTGTTTTTAAGGAAATCGGATTTCGAATCAAAATCTGCCTGTTCACTCAGCCATTCAGAGGCCAATTTTCCAATATCCAATTTAGCAGGAGCAAGATCCATTTTTAAGATCTCTTGAGCAAGTGCAACACTAGTGAAAATATCTACGGGTTTGTTCACTACCTTTTTAGAGTACGTGTGCAGTTTCAACACTTCTGCAACAGTAACGTCATTTAGGTGATTTCTGAAGAATACCAATTCGATACCTTTGTCGTATAATAATTCTCCTATAACACTAGAAAGTTTAACCGCCGCTCTTTCTCTTTCAATGTGCGACTTTAACTCTTGTTCGTAATCTAATGCAGTTTCCATGTTTACTTTAAATTGTTGATTATAAAAATATATATAATAAAAAAAAGCCCCTCGGTTGAACCGAGGAGCTTTCATGTTATCCCAAATAGGCTTTTAGCAATTTGTTTCTCGAAGTGTGTCTCAAGCGGCGAATCGCCTTCTCTTTAATTTGCCTCACACGCTCACGTGTTAAATTAAACTTGGCACCGATCTCTTCTAGAGTCAAACCGTGGTTCATTCCAATTCCGAAGAACAAACGAATAATCTCACGTTCTTTATCTGTTAATGTACTAAGTGAACGCTCAATTTCTTTTTGAAGCGACTCAGCCATTAATGCGTGATCTGCTTTTGGTGAATCATTGTTCGCCATTACATCCATTAATGTACCTCCATCTTCCGAAGTTGAAAGGGGAGCATCCATAGATACGTGACGACCAGAAACATTTAAGCTTTCTTTAATTTTATCTTCAGGTACCTCAAGTGCCTCTGCCAACTCTTCAGCTGATGGTGGTCTTTCAAATTCCTGCTCAAGGCGAGAAAACGCCTTATTGATCTTGTTTAGTGATCCTACTTGGTTCAATGGAAGACGCACAATACGCGCTTGCTCAGCCAAAGCTTGCAAGATTGATTGACGAATCCACCATACCGCATACGATATGAATTTGAATCCACGAGTTTCATCAAATTTTTGTGCTGCCTTAATAAGACCTAAATTCCCTTCGTTAATTAAATCGGGTAACGTTAACCCTTGATTTTGGTATTGTTTTGCAACAGATACAACGAATCGAAGATTAGCTCGTGTGAGTTTTTCAAGGGCCAATTGGTCGCCCTTCTTGATTTTTCTGGCTAATTCTACTTCTTCTTCCGCGGTAATCAACTCTTCTTTACCAATGTCCTGTAAGTACTTGTCTAATGACTGGCTCTCACGATTGGTAATTGACTTCGTAATTTTAAGTTGTCTCATACTCTTACTTGCTCAATTTAGTTTGCGCTAAATGCGACTGCAAAGATACAACGAAAAGACAGTGGTATCCAAAAAAAAGATTACAATTTATTAACTTTTTAGTAACTCAAAAATCATGCCTTAAATAATTGCTTTACAAGCCGAATCCTATGTAATCTTTTTTGCCACTTTCCGTCATGACCTCTAACAGTATGCCTTTATTAGCGCTGTTTAATTTATTCGTTAATTGTTCTACTGTTTCTACTAACTCATTATTAATCTTTGTAATGATCATTCCTTGCTGAATTCCAAGGGATTTTAGCTTACCTGCATTTAGTGAAATAATTTTTACGCCACTCGTAATGTTAAGCTCCTTCTTTTCTTTACTCGATAACTCAGCAAAAGTTGCGCCAAGCGCTGCATTTTTTTTCACTTCAGCCTTAGTAATGAGTTTCGTTTTTCCATCCTTGTTTCTTAAAACGATTTCTTTGACAGATTCATAACCAGAAGAATTTCGAATCGTTACAGATAAAACATCACCAGGACGTCTTTTTCCAACTTCCTCTTGAAGTGATGCAACTGAGTTTACTTGTTTCGTTCCAATTTTTAAAATCACATCGCCTTCCTTAATTCCTCCTTTAGATGCACTTCCATTTTCTACAAGACCGGCAACGTAAACACCGTTCAGGTTTGTAAGCTTCATTTGCTCTTTAATTTCCTGTGTTATGTCCGAAATTTGAACTCCCAGGTACCCACGTTGGACAATCCCATAATCAATCAAATCACGCATTACTTTTTGAACCAAGTTTACTGGAACTGCAAATGAATATCCTGCATAACTTCCTGTTTGTGAAGCAATAGCTGTGTTTATACCTACCAGTTCACCTCTTGTGTTAACCAAGGCGCCTCCGCTGTTCCCAGGATTCACCGCAGCGTCAGTCTGGATAAAAGATTCAATTGGAACATCTGCACCTTGTCTAGCGGCCAACAAGTCGATGTTTCTTGCCTTCGCGGAAACAATTCCTGCCGTTACAGTTGATGTCAAGTTGAATGGATTTCCCACTGCCAATACCCATTCACCAATCTTTAAATTATCACTGTTCCCAAGAGGAAGGGCTTTCAAGTTCTTTTCTTCAATTTTTAGAACTGCTATATCCGTTGACGGATCTGCTCCAACAACTGTCGCCTTATACTTTCTATTGTCATTCAATGTAACTTCAATCTCACTTGCACTTTCGATCACATGGTTGTTCGTTACAATGTAGCCGTCTCCGGTAATAATAACTCCAGAACCAGAAGCTTTACCTCTTTGTTCGAATTCTCTTCCGCCAGTACCTGGACCATAAAAGAATTCATAAAAAGGATCTCGTTGGAACGAAGTCTTAACAACCGTGGTCGTAATATGTACAACTGAGTTTACCGAACTTTCAGACGCATCAACAAAATCTTGTGCACCAACTGGGCTTGCCTCATTGAATCCCGTTTTGTGTATAAAGCCATTTTTATCTTTTACAATAGCTACGTCTTTATGTGCTCCATTAATTGACTCACTCGGACTGCTTCCACTTAAAATTATAAATACCGCCAAAGGGATTATTCCTCCTAATAGGCCGAGTCCAAATATTTTCACGTTGTTTTTCATAATTCTATTATTTTCTATATGTGTTTACAATTAACAATAATAACGCCAATCAATTAATTTAGTATCAAGCACTGCTGTTAAAGATTGTTAAGCATAGAGCAATAAATCCATTGATTAAATTTAACTTTACCACAGCAATTATGGAATTGAATTTTTCAAAATATCAAGGCACTGGAAATGACTTCATTATGATAGATAATATCAATGGAGACTCTGACGCGTTGACTATCAGCCAGATTCAATTTTTGTGTGATCGAAAAATGGGTGTTGGAGCGGATGGTTTAATCAAGATTTCATCTCACTCGGATTTTGATTTTGAAGTCAAGTATTACAATGCGGATGGAACTCAAAGTTTTTGTGGAAACGGTGCACGTTGTAGTGTGTCATTTGCTAAATCACTTGGATTGTTGGATGACAAAACTTCATTCATGGCAATTGATGGACCTCATGTTGCTTCAATAAATAAAGAAGGAATCGTTCGACTCGAAATGTTGTCGGTTGACGGTATCACTTCAGATAGAAATGATTACATAGTGGATACGGGATCTCCACATTTTGTAAGAATTGTAGCAAATTCGGATGAAACGGAAATTGTTGAATTTGGAAAGTCAATTCGATATTCTGAGCGTTTTAGAGAAGAGGGAATCAATGTGAATTTAGTAAGATACGTAGGGGAAAACGAGATTAATGTTGAGACATACGAGCGTGGGGTTGAGGATGAGACACTCTCCTGTGGCACGGGTGTAACTGCAGCTGCTTTAGTTTATATGGTGTTTGATACTGATTCTAAATTTGTTGATGTATCGACCAAAGGCGGAGTTCTTAAGGTTGAAGCGACTCAAACGAAAAACGGTTTCGAAAACATTTGGTTATCAGGCCCGGCATTAAAAGTATACGATGGAAGTATTATTATTTGATCTTAAACTATCTGAAATCGTTCCTTTTGATTCTGTCGAATTTAGAAGTGACGCGACATATATCTGGGTATGGCATGCTGATAAAATTCCACCGCATATTGGGATTTCTACAAGCGGCAAATACTTTAGTCTTAAGTCAAATGGAAAAGACGAAGGGGTAGACATTTTCAAAGTAGCTGAATTGGTTGAAAGAAAGAAAATTAAAACCCTTCTTTTCGAATTAAAAGACCAGCTTAAAATAGAGGAGATAGCTTCGGTTTTTGAGAATTACTCAACAACATTAATGAATGAGATCACTTGTTTAAATCCACTGAAGTCAATTTTAAATATCCCAGATGCCAGAATATTGAAGGATCTGCTGTCAGAATTAAAGGCTATTGATAAAATTTCAAGCGTTGTTGGATTTAATATCGATGCCTCTTTCCATGGAATTCAAGATTATAAGGTAGAGGATATTCACTTACGCTTGCGAAAGCTGGAAAATGATTAGCGCAGAAAGCATTTTTCTACGTCCAGTTCAAGGATCAGACGCAAGTCTTTTGTTGCAATGGGAAAACGATCAGAACAACTGGTCGGTAAGTTCTACAACTTCCAAATACAAACTCGGAGAAATTATAGCCTTGATTGAGTCACTAGCGGATATCGAAACATCAAAACAAGCGCGGTTCATCATTGTTAACAGAAAGAACAATCTAGCACTTGGAGCCGTAGATCTATTTTCAATTTCCTTTGAAGAAGAAAAAGCCTCAGTTGGTGTTTTAATTGCCGATCCGAATAATCGAAACAAAGGTTTTGCAGCAAAATCAATTGAAATCCTTGAAGAAATTTGTGTCGATGAATTTGGGGTTTACAATCTCGAGGCAAAGGTACATCAAAACAATGTATCGAGTAGACGTCTTTTTGAAAAGATCGGGTTTTCCAAAAAGAAGTTAACGCAAGAGGCTCAATTGAATAATGCTGATTATATTGAAACTCTAATATTTGAAAAATGCTTAAAAAAATAGTTCTCATTGGTCTTGTCGGCATAGTATTCCTTGCTTTTCTGAAAAGAGAACAGTTGATGTCATTGTTCGGTAGTGATATAAGTCGTACCGTAAATACAAGCCAAACAAGGATTTTACTGGATGAAGATCCAACTTTTGAAGTGCTCTTGGACAAACTTGAACAAGAAGGGGTTATTGATGATGCTGATGCTATTAAGACACTTGTTGAAGAAGAAGATATCGATGTCTCAAATTTAGCAGGAGGGAAGTATATGATTCTTTCAGGTACAAAGCTGACTGATCTTATTGAAGGATTTCAAAAAGGAGAGAATGGTCAAGGGAAAAGTGAGATGAATGTTAATGTCATCTTCAATACTTGCAGAGATGTCTATGATTTAAGTGGTAATGTTAGCAAGTGCATTGTCGCAGATAGTACTTCTATTGTCAATTATATACTTGATCCGAAAACACTCGCTAAATACGGCTTTACTTTCGAACAAATTCCAGCGTTGTTTCTTCCAAAGAAATATCAGATGCCATACGATACAAATGCAGAAGGTTTTGTCTCTTTTATGGCGGTAAAATTCAAGGAGTTCTGGAACGAAGAACGAAGGGCTAAAATGAAGGCTTTGGGGCTTAGCTCTCAATCTAAAGTAACGACTCTGGCAAGCATTGTTTATTCTGAACAAGGCCGCGTAAAAGAAGAATGGCCGATTATTGCAGCTTTGTATCTAAATCGTTTGAACCGTGGACAGAAGTTGCAATCTGATCCTACCTTTAAATTCTGTTGGGGACATGAATTGGATGGCGTTCAACGCTTGATGAAAAAACACCGTGAAATTATTTGTGATTACAATACATATAATATCGTTGGATTGCCTCCGGGCCCAATCTGTATTACGCCAGCTTCTGTTGTCGAGGCAGTTTTAAATGCAGCGAATGTGGACTATATTTATATGTGCGCAAAACCAGACTATTCAGGAGAACATAATTTTACATCTTCTGATATACAGCACATTAACAATGCAAATGCATATCAAAAGTGGTTGTCTGCTGAGTTAAAAAAGAAAAAATAATTTATGAGCGATTTAAAACGTAGAACATTTTTTAAGCTAGGATTGGCAGGAGCTGCACTTAGTATTTTTAAGCCTTCTCAAGCAGGTGAGTTGTTGGAAGAATCGACCATTAGAGTGCAGAGACCAGAACCCATTGTGATTTCAACATGGAAGCACGGGTTAGCTGCCAATGAAGAGGCTTGGAAAGTCATTTCGAAAGGTGGGGCAGCATTAGATGCTGTTGAAAATGGTGTTAAGGTAACCGAAGCGGACATTACGAATCGTAGTGTTGGAATTGGGGGAAGACCTGATCGAGATGGGAATGTGACGCTCGATGCTTGCATTATGGATCACAACTCAAAATGTGGAGCTGTTGCTTGTTTAGAAGGAATTGATCATCCGATTTCTGTTGCACGTAAAGTTATGGAAGAGACTCCGCACGTTATGCTTGTCGGAGATGGAGCACGAGCATTTGCTTTGGAAAAAGGATTTAGTAAAACAAAAACTCCTTTGAAGGAGGTAAAAAAGGACTGGAAAGATTGGAAGAAGAAAGAGAAAGACAAGCTCAAAAATCCTGTAATCAATCATGAGAACCACGATACAATAGGAATGTTGGCACTTGATGCAAATGGCAACTTAAGCGGATCTTGCACAACGAGTGGCTGGGGCTATAAATTACCCGGTAGAGTAGGTGATTCGCCAATAATTGGTGCTGGACTTTTCGTTGACAATGAAATTGGTGCTGCCTGTGCCACTGGAATGGGTGAAGCGGTTATTCGAATTGCTGGAAGCCACACGGTAGTTGAATTAATGCGACAAGGGAATTCACCTCAAAAAGCATGTGAAATGGCTGTTGAACGAATAATCAAAAAACACGATGATTTAACGGGGTTGCAAGTGGGATTCTTGGCACTTGATAAATTCGGAAATGTGGGTGCGCACTCGGTTTATTATGGATTCAACTACGCCGCACAAACGAAGGAAGGAAACAATCTAGTAGACGCTAGTTTTGATAGAAATTGGGATTAATTCATGAGATATATACTTTTTGTAATTGCCACAGTAATGGGAATTAACGTAATAGCGCAGGAATCTGTTGAACTAGAATGGACGTTTTTTCATCCTAAGAAGTCCGTTTGGATCGAGTTGGGGAAAAAGGGTTCGGTTCAAGAAGCTTTGATTGCAACAGGTGAAATGCCCGATCCATTTTACGGAACGAACGAGAACAAATTCGGCTGGTTTGAAGAGCATATATGGGAGTTTAAGTCGATCCTTGTAGTTGAACAACGAGACCTTGATCACGAATACAATGAGCTTTGTTTCGGATCGATCGATACATATGGTAAAGTGTATGTAAACGACTCACTTGTTAAGGAAACTGCAAATGCATTTATTCCGCATTCAGTGCAGGTTAAGGACTATTTGAAGGTAGGCGTAAATGAAATAACCGTTGTGATTACACCGCCAGTTATGTACCACGCTGAAATGTGGAAGAATAAGGAATATCGACTTCCAGCTCCAAATGATGTTCATGAAGTTGCAATCGCTCCATATACGCGTAAACCGCAGTATCAATTTGGTTGGGATTGGGCACTTCGAATGAATACAATTGGATTCAATAAACCGGCTAAATTGTACAGTTACAATCACAATCGATTGGTCAATAAAAGTTTCAAAGTTTTGTCCTTAAATGAAGACGAAGCAGAGGTTGAATTCATGCTAGAATTAGCCGTGAAAAAAGACGGTGATTACGAATGGGAAAGTGATGAGTTCGGAACTGATAAGGTTAAATTTGTAGCAGGTATTGGAAAGCGTAAAGAACAAATTAAGAACCCTAAGCTTTGGTGGCCAAAAGGCCAAGGCGAAGCAAACATGTACACTGAATTAGGTGGTCTTATTTCAAATGATAATCATCTAGTTACATTGATTCACTTCAATTATGGAATTAAGACTTCTGAGCTGATTCAAGAGAAAGATGAATGGGGTACAAGTTATTATTTTAAGATCAACGGACAACGCATTTTTTGCAAGGGTGGAGACTATATTCCACAAGATATTTTTCCAGCTCGAGTTAAGGATGAAGACGTTGAAAAATTAGTCGAAGATATGGCCCTTTCGAACTTCAATATGATTCGAGTTTGGGGTGGCGGATACTATCCAGATGAGATCTTTTTTGAGACGTGTGACCGGCTTGGGATTATGGTCTGGCAAGATTTAATGTTTGCGTGTGCAATGTATCCCGGAGATGATAAATTTATTGCCAATGTTTCTGAAGAGTTTGAGTACCAAGTTCCTCGAATTGCAGCACATGCAAGTGTCGTTCAATTCAACGGGAATAATGAGGTTGAAGTCGCTTGGGGAAATTGGGGGTTTCAAATAAAATACGGTCTTTTTGGTAAAAGTGCAAAAGAAATCGAACGGTCCTACGATCGTTTGTTCAAGGAGGTAGCACCTGAAATCATTGGAAAGCACACAAACGTTCCATATATCCACACATCACCTTTGAGTAATTGGGGGAAGGCAGATCTCTACAACCATGGATCTCAGCATTATTGGGGTGTCTGGCATGGAAATGATCCCATTCAAGATTTCGGAAAGAAAATTGGACGGTTTAACGCAGAATATGGTTTTCAAAGTTTTCCTGAATATTCAACCATATCTACCTTTGCAGAAAAAAAGGACTGGGATTTGTCGTCTGAAGTGATGAAACACCACCAAAAGAGTTATGTTGGAAACAATATGATTCTCAAGCATGCTAAAAAGCTGTATGGGGCTCCGGAAACATTTGAGGATTTCGTTTACTACTCTCAGTTAACGCAGGCAATGGCAGTGAGTATGGCTGTTGCAGGACATAGAATTGACGCTCCTCGTTGTGGGGGGACTTTGTATTGGCAGATCAACGATTGTTGGCCAGCGCCGTCTTGGTCAAGCTTGGATTATTTTGGAAATTGGAAAGCGCTGCAGTACAGAATCAAGGATGATTACGAAGAAGTTGCTGTTGTTGCGAAGTACAACAATCTTGAAGACATAGATTACTACTTGGTTTCAGGAGTAGAGGATACTTTTGAATGCACGGTTTTTTGTAAGATTGTCAATTTAAAAGGGGACGTAGTGTCAGAAGAAGTGTTTGACATTGCCGTTAACGGGCAGAATTCTTTTCAATTGGAGATTGAGAAAATAAAAAAGAAATGCCGAGATAAGAATTTTCACTTGATGTTTAATTGGAGAGACAACCTCGGCAATGAGCAAAAAAGATCATTCGACCACCTTCCAAAAGACTACAAAAGAGCTACGGAAGATGACGTGACGGTAGTGTTTGAGAGTGTAGATTCTGAATCGGGTACTGCAGTGGCGGTTGTTACTAACAAGAAATTCATTCAAGATGCTTGGCTCATTGTTGATCAACCGGGCGTAAAGTTTAGTGAAAATTTCGTGAGCTTTCTTCCAGGGACGCACAAAATAAAAGTGGAATTCCAAAAAGAAACTCCACTTACTAGTATTGAAATAAAATGGTTGTAGGTTAACGGAATAAGTCTTCTAGATCGTCGTAATCTTCCATCGTTTCTTCCTCTTCTTCCCGACTCTTTCTTTCGCTTCTGTAACTACTTTGACGTTTAAGTCGATTTTCAGCTTCATTCAACCCGAGCCCCATCATGTCATAAGGTACAAGACTCAAAGCGATATCTGCACAATCCGTGTCTATACATGACTTTAAGAAAGCTTTGGTGTATTCTTTTTTCTCATTTTTACTCATGTCATCCATATCCTTCTCAATTTCACGGAACACTTTGAGTGCGCATGTTGGAATTTCTTCTTCCATTTTATCTTCCATATCCCTCCTAAAGGCCCCGTCCTTAAGTGTAAGAATACTTAGCGAATTGTCCAATCCAGCTTCAGTTAAACAAGAACAAAGTTCATCTGCATGGTCTTCAGCGGCTGCTTCAACACCTCCACATGCACTGATTATTTAGAGTATTCCTGCAGCAAAAATTGAGTGAAATGTTTTTTTCATCGTAATTATTATTAAGATGTAAATGTACTAATTCTTCCAATCTGTAAAATTTAAGGTACAATTCAATGTGTTATTCGTACGTTTCAAAGGATAAAGAGGTTCTTTGATCGAATATTGGCCAAAAATTTTGAATATAATACCATGGTATGTATTTTTACCGTATGAGAATTGATGATGAAATAAAATCTAAGTTTAAATCCCCCCAACTAAAGGCGTCTATCAACGTAAGATATACGTCTAATTTTTTTGCTACAATTCAGAACGCTTATATGTCTGAATTTGGTTTATCGATGGCGCAATTTAATATTTTAAGAATCTTGAGAGGTGCTGGTGATTCAATTGCAGTGAATACAGTGAAAGAGCGAATGATTGAGAAGTCTCCCAATACAACGCGATTGATGGACAAGCTAATTGTTAAAGAATTAATCTCAAGAGAGCGTTGTAGCGAAGACAGAAGGATTGTTTATGTAAAGATCACTAAGGATGGTTTGAAGCTACTTGCCGAGATAGATGTTAAGCATGACGAACTCGATGCAAACCTAATTGGAACTCAATTGACGGATGATGAAGCCAATACATTAAGTGATTTACTAGACAAAATGAGAGACAGTGTTAGAGATTAGCTTGACGGCTTCCTTAAAAGAGGGGTATCTCGTTGAGAACGAAAGTAGAGTTCATATTTGGAAGAGTGATGAGCCTGAATCAATAGGAGGGGCTGACGAAGGGCCAACTCCAAGCGAATTACTTTTGTCTTCATTGGCAAGTTGTAAGTTGATAACCATGAGAATGTATGCCAACCGCAAAGAATGGGATTTTCAGGGAGCCACAATTTTCTTGTCAATCGGAGAGCGGGCAGAAAAAACAATAATCGAAAAATCAATTGCGTTTCAAGGCGATCTCGATGAAGATCAAATTGAGCGCTTAAAGGTTATTTCAGGAAAATGTCCTGTCGCCAAAATGCTACGTGATTCCGTAGAATTCAAATTTGTATAAAATGAGAGGATTTTTAATTTCTCTATTTGTTGTTTCTTCATTTATAGTTAGTTCTCAAGTCGTTAAAGGTAAGGTTGTAGATGCTGAAGGACCGCTTGAATTTGCGTCAATTCGGATATTTAAAGTTAAAGATTCAACAGTCGTACACGGCATTTACACTGCTTCGGATGGTACATTTCGATTGGAAGATGTTAATCCAGGAAACTATTATGTCAAAATTTCATTTTCCAATTTCGTAACGTATATCATTGATCCTTTTGTTGTTGAAAAGTCTCCTCTAAGAGATTTAGGTTCGATTCAACTAGAGATGGATAAGACTTTAGAGCTCGATGGCGTTATTGCAGAGGGGTCATTGGACGTGTTGAAAGCAGGAATAGACAAAAAGATTTATAAAGTTCAAAACGATATCACGGTTAAAGGGGGAACGGTAAACGATGTTTTAAACAATATTCCTTCTATAGAAGTGGATCAAGACGGAAATATCAGTTTGAGAGGCGATGGAAATGTAACCATTTTAATTGACGGCCGTCCTAGCGGATTGGTTCTAGGAGACGGACAGAATTTATTGAACTCATTGCCTGCAAACGCTATTGAGCGTGTTGAAGTAGTTACAAATCCTTCTGCAAAGTACGATCCTGATGGAACTTCTGGAATTATCAATATTGTTATGAAGAAGAACAAGTTGAAGGGATTCAATGGAATCGTTTCGGCAACTGCAGCGACTGGAAATCAATTCGAAGGCAATTTTTCATTAAGTTATAGAAACGAGAAATTCAATAGTTACATCAATTACTCGTTCAATTATTACGAAGGATTTAGAGATTTTTCAAGTGATTTGAACCGAGAACTTAAAACCGATAGTTCCATTTATCTTTCTCAGCGAAGAGCTGGTACAGATTTGAGACAAGGGAATTCATTGGTTATTGGGAATGATTTTCAGGTCAATGAACGAAATGTAATTGGTGTTTCTGCAACGGCTTCGATTGGAAAGAGAGATCGTTATGGAGCTTTGAAAAATGAATTGTTTGACGGTGGTGGTGCCCTTTACAATAAATGGGACCGAGAATCAACTGAGCCACGCAGCAATAGAAATATTGATCTTAATTTGAATTATACATTGAAATTCAAAGAGCAGGTGGGCGAGTGGTCACTATCTGCATATCAGTCGTTTGGTGAAAGAAGTGTGGTCGGTATTTACGAAGAACTTTATTACGATGATTTTGGCGTTATTAGTACCTTAAGCCCCTTAAATCAGCAATTGGAAAATGCTCAAGTGAATTCAATAACGACGGCTCAGACCGATTACAGCTACATTTTTAAAAAGATCAATGCGCGAATTGAAGCTGGAGCCAAAATGATTATCAGAAACGAGGATATAGATACGTATTCTGAGACATTGGATACATTGAGTGGATTGTTCAACGAAGACACTTTGGCTAATTTTCAATATTTATATTCAGGAAGCGAATACAGTACGTATTTCATTTTTGGTCAAGAATTGGGCAAGTTCAAATACCAAGGTGGGCTTAGAGGGGAATACGCGATCCAAAACCCTCAATTGGTTTCGTCGGATACGAATTATAGAAGTACATACATCAATCTCTTTCCTTCAGCGCATTTAAAATACGAAGTAAATAAGAAGTCTGAATTTGGATTGAGCTACAGCAGACGTATTAACCGACCAAGATCACGACAATTGAATCCATTTGTGAGTTATTCAGATCCGTTTAACTTGAGGGGAGGGAACCCCGAATTGCAGCCGGAGTATATTAATTCGTATGATTTTAGCTATTCTTGCACGGGAAAAAAAGTAATTGTTTCAACGAGTTTGTTTCATAGAAGAACAAAGGATGTGATTAATCGCGTAAAGTATTATAGAGATGACAACACAGGATTCGTAACGTACGCAAATATTGATAAAAGTGTCAGTACAGGTTTGGAAGTGATCTTGATCTACACGCCTTTTAAGTGGATGAAAAACACTATTTCATTCAATGGTAACTATATTGATTACACGAATTCAGATCCCAATGCAGATTGGAACAATGACGGTTTAAATTGGGGGGTTAAATATGCAGGAAATGTTGATTTCTGGAAAAAGACGGCAAGTTTCGGTGTGACAGCAAAATACAATGCTCCAAGAGTGACACCACAGGGGGTTTTTCAAAGAGGAAATGTTGTTGGCTTGGCTTTCGAAAAGAGACTGTTTAAGAACAAACTATCGATTGGTACTCGAGTGACCGATTTGTTCAATACGATGAACACGACAATTCAATTGGATCGAGATGGCGTAACCCAGGATATGGAATTCAAGTGGTTAAGCCGACGTGTTTATCTAACGTTGTCATACAAATTCGGAAAATATGATTTTAAGAAAATGCCGAAGATAAGTTCTGGCGGTGGAGATTAGTTGTTGAATTTTATTTCTTTACCAAGACCTTCTTTTTATTCTTTAAGTGTATTCCCAATCCAATCAATGCTGAATCGAATCCTGAAAACCGTTTGCCTTTTGTTGATTTCTGTGCCCTAAGGATTTTAGCTATTTCTATTGAAGTAATCATAACAGTTAATTTTGAATTACTTCAATATAGGCAAATTGCATACCAATTAATTGGTGAACTCCTGAACGGTCCGTACTGTCTATTCTACGGTTGAAATTCTCGAACTTGACCGGGCTCAAGATTGTCTAGCTCTTGGTTCTCGAACGAAACCCGAATTAATCGAAGAGTCGGAAAGCCGACAGCCGCTGTCATTTTTCGAACCTGTCTGTTTTTCCCCTCGGTAATTGATAGTTGAATCCAGCTTGTTGGAATGTTCGCTCTGACTCTGATTGGCGGATCTCTATCCGGTAAACTAGGAGTATCAATCTTTTTACAAATGGCTTTTTTTACTCTGTGGTTCCTTCCTTTGTGCGCAATTGTAATCGTTCCTTCCTGCAACTCAAATAAAGCCCTATCACTTATTTCTCCTTCAATCTGAACCCAGTAGGTTTTTTCTTTTTCGCTGTCAGGATCTAATAGACGTGTTTTGTAACGGTTATCATTCGTAAGTAACAGTAAGCCCTCACTGTCTTTGTCTAACCGGCCGATGGAGTAGACGTCTTTTGGGAAATCGTAGAGCTCGCCCAATAATTTATCGTTGGATTCACCAGAAAATTGGCTTAAATAACCGTAGGGTTTGTAAAGCGCGAAATAGCTTTTTGAATTTAGGCTTTGCGACATGTGTAAACAAATGCCGGTGGAAAGTTCTTGATCGTAAATTTCACGGATACGCTGCTGAAAATAGATTCCAATAACTTTTTAGATTGCAAAGAGTATTGAAATTGCATGTAAAGACCTTTCGGTTTTAATATCGCGTTAGATAAGTTAACAATATTCACGCGAACGGCTTCAGGCAAAACCATTAATGGAAGAGAAGAGATTACACAATCTACTTTTGCTCCTACGGGAATATACTTTTCTATATTTTCTGCTGAATCGTGCACAATTTCCACTCTCGGATCTGTAATTCTACCCGAAAGCGATTCATAAAATTTATCGTTTAATTCAAGGATAATTAATTTTGCGTCTGGTGCCATTTGCTTTAAAATGAGATCGGTGAAAATACCATTTCCAGGGCCCAATTCAATAATCAATTTGTCTTTATTGAAGTTGATGTTTTCAATCATTTTTTCAGCCAGAAAGCGCGTGCTTGGCGTAACAGAGCCAACCATTTGTCGATCTTTAAAAAACTGCTTGATAAAACTTCCTTTCGTGGCCATAAATTGATTATTTGATCACTAATTTACTTTTATTAATTACTCCAACCACGAATCCTTTTAGTTGTTTATCCACATATGGGGTATTCAAAGTGTTAGAGAAAATGTCTTTTTTCTTTAATGTCCATTCTTTATTGGGCTGAAACAATGTGATATCTGCATTAGTTCCTGTTTCAATTGCCTGTTTATTAAGCCCAAGCGTTCTTCTGGCATTTGTTGATAAAGCGTTGATTACAACATCTAGATCGAATTCAGGAGCCAAATTCAAACTCGCAAATAGTGATTGAAGTCCTATATTTCCGAATTCTGCCATGTCGAATTCAATGTCTTTTTCTTCTTTATCGTGGGGTCTGTGGTCTGATACGATACAGTCAATACTTCCGTCTTTTAATCCTGCCCAAAGTGCTTTTCTGTCTTCTTCGAATCGAAGAGGCGGCATCACTTTAAAGTGCGTGTCAAAACCGAGAACAGCTTCTTCGTTGTAGATTAAGTTAATCGCATGAACGTCAGCAGTGATGTTTAAACCTTTTGCCTTTCCTTCTTTTATTATTCGAACGCCTTCAGCAGTTGATACGCCAGTGAAGTGAATTTTTCCTTCGGTGTATTCTACCAGGCGAATGTTTCTTTCAATTTCTATAATCTCTGCTATTGACGGGTCAGATTTCAATCCCGTTTTCGTGGAAGCCATTCCCTCATTGACCATTCCTTTTCCAGCTATGGAATGGTTTCTTGAGAAAGCCACGACTGTTCCTCCGAAATTTCTAGAGTAGAGAAGGGCTCTGTACATAATTCCTGAGTTACAAGGAACAAGATCATCAGAGAACAGTTGAACTCCGTGTTGGTTCATGTCGTACATCTCAGAAAGATTTTCACCTTGCATTCCAACAGTCATCGCTCCAATTGGATGTGCTTCACAAACATGGTGCTCCGATTTTCGTTTAATGTATTGAATTTGGCTTTTACCATCAATTACAGGTGTTGTTCCAGGTAAGATCGCAACATGCGTATATCCTCCAAAAGCAGCGGCATCAAGACCTGTTTCGATCGTTTCTTTGTGCTCCATTCCGGGATCGCAAAGGTCTACTTTTAAATCTGCCCATCCCATTGAAGCATGAAGATTGTCATGTTCAATAAGTGTTGCGTCCTTGTCAGTAATGTTGGAATCGATGTTAACAATGTTTCCGTCTTCAATCAAGAGGTCCATTGTTTTGCCGTGGAATTCGGAGTCTTTATTGATAATTTTCGCCTGCTTGATTAGAATCTTCATCTGATCTTATCTATTTAAGTAATCGTACCAGTAACATTTCACCGAGCACAAAAATAAGGGTTAAAACAATACAAAGTTTCCAATAGCTGAACGGCTTGTTAATGTTCGATATTGCCAATTCACTGTCGCTACTTATTTCATTGTATTGGTAATTACTTCCTTCAAAAATCTTGTCGATGTCTTTGGTTGAATAATAATTTAATTTCGATTCAGATCTGTTATAGTTCAGACTCAATGCGCCAATCGTGCCGTCAGATTCAATCGTGTAATTCCCCGCAAACAATTGTGAATAGTTGTCGAGTTTGTTTAGGGTTAGGTAATTTACACCGGATATTTCAGTACGTTGTGGAATAAAATCGACGTCGTTACCTGTAATGTGGATCACGTTGTCTCCCTTTATTTTCTTATAAACTGGATATTGAGAATCGCTTCCAATCGTTAAAGAGATAGGTTGTTTTCTTTTTGCTAATTCGGCAAATCGAAGCAGAACAGTAGTGAAGAGCGCATCTCTTGAGAAATTTCCAAAGTCTTCGTGAATTGAACTGTAAAACATGAATACATTTCCTGTTGATTGCGCGTATGATAGCAACGGGAGGCCATTTTGAAGTGTAATCAAGTCAGTCGATCTAACGTTTGACTTAACAGCTCTAAATGTTTTAGAAACGCTTGGTAGGTTAAGGTTTTTAGGTTCTTCTTCGAATACTCCGGTATAAAAAGGATCGGCGTAGTTCAAACTTTTTATTTTATTTCCAGTAGATACGGAGTTTTCCATCAAAGGAAGCTTTGACACGCCAAGAAACCGATTCCAGTCACTTTTGTTTGGTGATTTACCGGGGAACAATGCAATAGAACCTCCTGTTTTTATGAACTCGCTTAAGTAATTGTTAAGCCCAGAAGAGATTTCATTCGCGCCATTGATGACAATTAAATCTTGTGCTTCAAAATCCTCTTTGGTGATTGCTGTGATGTCCTTCGATCTCGATTTGTAGAAATCATTCAATTCGTAGATAAGTGCTGTTCCTGAGATTGCGTCTTTTCCATCAATAATCAAAACGTTGCTAAACTCTTGAACTTCATATGAGATGAAATACGTGTCATCAAAGAAAACATGTTCGTCTGCTACGTTAATTTTTCCTGACTTGTATCCTACCGTTTTGTCGGAGTAGGAAACGGAAGTCGATGTTTTTTGCTTTTTGGGAGCGTTAATGAAAACAGTCTTCGTGTATGAATCAATGTTGATTGATAATTCAAGATTTTCGATGTTCTCATCATTCATATTGACAACCCGAATGTTCAGTTCTTTATTCTGACCTACTTTATGAATAGGGGAAGTGAACCACACAGAGTCGATGTAAACGTTCGAATTTTGTTCAGGCACCATTCGAGTTGGATAATACGTAATGTTGTCTTTTTTTACGTCGAATGTTATCTTGTTTCCTTTTTGAAAGTCACTAAAAATGAAATAGTTGATCTTCGTTTTTTGATCGTCTTCTACTTTTTCTAAAGTTTCCTTTTGCCATTTTAAAACTTCTGAAAGGTCTCTAGTCAGCGGACACAATTCAATTGCATCTATTTTTTCGAAAGCTTCGCGTCTGTTTAAGATTCTTTCCTCTCTTCCTGACATTTCGTTTGTTCCAATGATGAAGCGAGCATCTCGTGGAGCGCTCTTTATCACCTCTTTCGCTTTTTCTCGGGCTTCAGAAATCAATTCACCTTCAGGACCTCTCGCTTGCATTGAAAATGAGTTGTCCAAATAGAAACACGTAATCGATTTCTTTGAATTCAGTTCTTCTTTATTGTCCGAAAAGTAAGGCTGAGAAAAGGCTAGAACTACAAACAGAAATGCTAATAATCTCGTTAACAGAACAAGTAGGTGCTTTATTCGTTGTGTTGACTTCGTCTTTTGATCGACGTGTTTAATGAAATTTAAACTTGAGAAATAAAGAGTTTTGTACCGTTTAAAATTGAATAGATGGATGATAATCGGAATGGCGAGAACCGTGAGAGCCCAAAGAAATTCAGGGTACAAAAACTTCATAGATTCAAAGATAGAATTATATCTCTTGAAACGTAATTTATGAATTGGTAATTATGCATTGAAGGTGTTAAAATGTGTTATTCGTTGGATCGGTCGCAGGCTCTCTTTTGGATAATTAGATTTTGGACCGCTACGCTTTTGGATTTAATTTGGAGTCATTAACACAACATCAAATCCAAAAGGGCGCTTGCGACCAGTCTAATAATCCATTTATAATTCAAGGACACACTTCCGACGACATACCATTTGTGATTTACTATTCTAAACCACTCCCAAGACTAACCAATTTTAAGTAATTAACTAATCAGTATAATACCACAAAATTGGCATTTCTTTAGTTATTTCAACGCCATTCAAAGAAAGTGACAAATTCTCATACCCCTCCTTAGTTTGGAAAACAAACCTTCTAATTATTCTATTTTTCTTTCCAGTTTTCACATCATTTTTTTTTTCAGAAATTGGCTGTTCCAACTTTCATTACATATTTAGCTTTGACTTTCTCTGCCGCCATTGTTAAATAACATTCACTCAAATTTATATTCTGACGCTTATCTAAGTTGTTTTGGATGGTGACATCAACCATAATAAATACTCCTGCTCCAGAATAAACACTCCCACCAGGATATGCTATCGAAGTTCTTTGACTTATTTTATCAACTCGTATAGAAAAGTCTTTTTGTGAGGTTTGAATAGTTGAATCTTTTATGTTAATTGAGTCAGTTTCGAAAGATGTAATCAAAGAACTAAGTAACAATAATATGGCAAAGCTTTTAATTCTCATTTTTATCAAGTTGTTAGTGGCAAAATTTTATTTAATAGGTGCTTATTTTAATTGTATTAAATCTATAAACGCTAAATACTATTGTTAGAATTACACCTGTTTTTTTGATAAAATTTTGGATAGTATTGTAAAGATATGAAATATTAAAGGGCACTTGCGAACAGTCCAACATCCAAAAGCGCAGCGATTCAATATCCAAGCCTACAATTCAAACACGCCAATCCCAAACAAGGCGAAATCATATTTAGAAGGATCTTTCGGATCAAGCTTTCTTAGAACGGACATAATTTCTTCTAACGCTTTCCAGTCGTTTTGTTTGCGCTTAAGGATGCCTAGTTCGGCTGACATGCGAGCGGTATGAACATCTAGTGGGATGCAGAGTTCAGATTCTGGAATTGTGTTCCAGATGCCAAAATCAACACCGCAATTGTCATTTCTAACCATCCAGCGCAAAAACATGTTGATCCGCTTAGCCGCTGAGTTCTTTGCTGGATTGGAAATATGTTTCTCCGAACGTTGTTCGTGTTCTGTTGTTAGGAAAAGGTTTCTGAAACTGATGATCCGACCTTGTGCTCCGGGATACTCAGCGTGCGATTGAAATGCATTTTCCATTCCGCCATGATTCACGTAGATGTTTTGTAGGCTGCGAAAAAAGAAGTCCAAGTCAATGGAGTTGAAGGTTCTATGAACGAATTCAATGGGCTCGTTGGCGGTATAGTTCAGAATGAAGTCGTGCGGTGTTCCTCCCATAATCTCAATAAGACGCTCGCCATTCTTAATGATCATTTCGCGTTTGCCCCAAGCGATTGTAGAAACCAAGAAGGCAACAATTTCAATATCTTCTTTCTTTGAAAAACGATGTGGCAATTGGATCGGATCGGATTCAATAAAGAGGGGAGTGTTGTATTGCTCCGTTTTGAAATCGAGGTATTTTTTGAGTTCTTTCTTGGTCATTTTAATGAAAAATACTAAATGAAGATTGTGACTAGAAATAAAAGAGAGGGGACTCCAGCAATATAGAAGAGGTCTTCAATTTTAAATAGGTAGTGTTTGCGGTATGGATTTAACACAAGTAAGAATGTGATAGAGCCAGATAATATGGAAATTAAAAATGCCCAAATGTTTGCGCCAGGAACGTAAAAAAATATGTACAAAGTAAATGCAGTTAAAAGAAGATAAGAAGCTAATGATATAATCCAACCTACTCTTTTCTTTGCGATAAGCAATACTGCTCCAGCTATCATAGTTATTGGCACCAAAAACAACATCAAAATCGTTCGGAGTTCTACCAATAAGCCCACAGGAACTCCATACGCTTTCATTCTTAGGATCACTATTTCCATTTGGATTCCTACAATAAATCCAGCTCCTCCAGCAATGATTAATACAATCCCTACGACAATTTCTAAATGTCTCCAGTCTTTGGGTAGTTCAATTGTCTTTTTAGATTGCTTTATTTCATCTAGAATTTCTGACATCGCAATTGCGTTATTCTACAATCAATCCATCGCGCATGACCAATTTACGGTCAGTCATGTCAGCCAATTCGCTGTTGTGCGTAACGATTACGAAGGTTTGATTCAATTCATCTCTTAGATTAAAGAACAACTGATGCAATTCAGATGAATTTTGACTGTCTAAGTTTCCCGACGGCTCGTCTGCAAAAATTACACCTGGACGGTTAATTAAAGACCGCGCTACGGCAACGCGTTGTTGCTCACCACCAGACAGCTGACTCGGCTTGTGTTCCGCGCGGTTCTCAAGTCCAAGAAGTCCGAGAAGTTTCATTGCCTCTGTTTTCGCGTCTTTAAGGTTGACACCTTTAATTAAAGAGGGGAGGGCTATGTTTTCAACCGCTGTGAATTCAGGAAGCAATTGGTGAAACTGGAAAATGAATCCAATTTGCGTATTTCTAAATGCTGAAAGTTTGTTTGCAGAAAGATTAAACGGGTTGACTCCATTCATTAAGACTTCACCACCATCAGGGCGGTCTAGCGTTCCCAGGATTTGAAGCAATGTTGTTTTTCCTGCACCTGATGAACCAACAATAGAAACTACTTCGCCTTCCTTAATCTCAAGGTTTATCCCCTTAAGTATTTGAAGGTCGTCGTATGATTTCGTTATTCCGTTGGCTATTAGCATATTATTTATCGGCTTTCAAAGTGTGACCCATTTTGTCACGTTTTGTTTTTAAATACAACTCGTTGTGTTTGTTGCTTTCAATTTCTAGTGCTACATTTTCTGTAACTTCAAGACCGTATCCAATCAAACCTGTACGTTTTGTAGGATTGTTAGACATCAATTTCATTTTTGAAACACCGAGTTTACGAAGAATTTGAGCTCCAATTCCGTAATCGCGCTCGTCTCCTTTGAAACCAAGCTTTAAATTGGCTTCCAAAGTGTCGTATCCTTCTTCTTGAAGTTTGTAGGCTTTTAGCTTATTTGTTAATCCAATCCCACGTCCTTCTTGGTTCATGTAGATTATCGCTCCTTTTCCTTCTTCCTCAATTAATTGCATCGCCTTCTTTAATTGCGGTCCGCAATCACAACGACATGATCCAAAGATATCGCCTGTCATGCAAGAAGAGTGTACTCTAATTAAGACAGGTTCGTCTTTCTCCCAGGTTCCTTTAACGATAGCCAAATGTTCTTTACCGGAATTTGTCTCTTTGAAAAGATGCATTTCGAAATCGCCTTCTTCCGTTGGCATTTTAACTTCAATGACCTTTTCAACCAACGATTCGTTTGTAAGCCTGTATTTGATAAGATCTTCGATAGAAATAATTTTCATGTCAAATCGCTTTGCGATTTCTATCAATTGAGGAAGCCTTGCCATGGTACCGTCTTCGTTCAATATTTCTACAATCACGCCAGCAGGCTCAAATCCTGCCATTCTGGAAAGATCAATAGCAGCTTCAGTATGCCCCGCTCTTCTTAAAACACCACCTTTTTTAGCCCGAAGAGGGAAGATGTGACCTGGTTTACCAAGTTCTTCAGGCTTGATATTTGGATCAATTAATGCTTGAACTGTTTTGGCTCTATCGCTTGCGCTAATCCCAGTCGTACATCCGTGTCCGTTCAAATCAACTGAAACTGTAAATGGCGTTTCGTAAGCAGCAGAATTCGTATGAACCATCAAGTCCAATCCAAGTTCATCACAACGGTCTTCAACAAGTGGAGCACAAACAAGTCCTCTACCGTGGGTTACCATGAAATTGATTATCTCAGGTGTGATATTTCGAGCAGCAGTGACGAAATCTCCCTCGTTCTCTCTGTCCTCATCATCAACAACGATAAGTACTTTACCGTTTTTGATATCTTCTATGGCTTCCTCTATCGTATTTAGATCGAATTGCATTCTCGTTTTTTTTAGCAAAATTACAGGAAATATATCACTTAGAAGCTTAAATAGATTAAGAAAAAACGTAGTTTTTGATGGGGAACGGGAAGTGACCTGCTTCTAGCGAAAAGAGACCTGCTTCTAACCAAAAGTAACCTGCTTCTAGCGAAAAGTAACCTAATCAAGCTTGACATCTACTTGTGTTTTCAAGCCAATTAAAATTTTAACGCTTTATTAAATCAATCAATTCTTCCGTTGATTTTGACCATGAAAATTTATCTCGAACATAGTTGTGTCCACCGTTTGCTATTTTTTTTCGCAGCTCAGGATTGTTCAACAGCAATTCAATTTTATCAAGAATTTCTTGTTTGGAATTCCCTACTAAAATTTGAGAGTCAGGATTGGCTTTAATTGCGTTGTTGGCAAGATCGGTGGTGATACAAGGTGTTTTCAATGCCATTGCTTCCAGAAGCTTGTTCTGCATCCCAGTACCTATCATCATCGGAGCGAGGAATATCTTTCCGTTTGCATACGATTTTCGAATGTCATCTACCCAGCCTGTTAGTTCGACATTGGAATTAGCATTGGCTATTTTTACAACAGAATAGTGAGGCGTAGCGCCAGAGATGAGCAATGTTGAGTTTTTGAATTCAGGTAAAATTTCATTTACAATGTAAGCTACGGCATCGACGTTTGGGGGGTAGCTCATGTTTCCGACAAAGACGAAGTCAAATTTCTCAGGGCGCTCAACGTTTTCGAAGAAGGATTCATCAATTCCATTTGGAACACAAAGAATTTTATCTCTGTCCGGATGCGCAATTAACTGTCGATCTTGGTCACTTATTATTGTTCTGTGCTCAAAGAAATCAAAGATACTTTGCTCGTATTTCAGCAAGCGATTGCCTTCCAATTTGAAGAGCCATTTTTTATAAAAAGGTTGTCGATCTACACGTCTAAGGATGCCTGCGCTCAATGCATCCATGTAGTCCAAAGTTTTAGGCGTGTCGTGAATATTTTTTACGTATTCAGCAGTTCTAATGAGCTGACAATAAATATATTTATAGTTGTTCTCTGTAATTAAAGATTTAATCTTGGATTTCGCTCTTTGAGAAAAGAAATACCCTGTTTGAATAGGCAGACTTGAAAATAATGCTTTCACCAAATAAAAGAATCGAGTCAGTGGTTTGAGTTCATGAATGTACAATTCAGAACAAATTTTCTCAACAATTTCGCGGTGCTCAGCTTTAACCGGTTTGTCAGAAAGAGAAAATAGTGTTACGTTGAATTCTTTCGCCAACTCCTTAATTTGATGGTATGCACGAAGCTTATCTCCTTTTTCAAGAGGATAAGGAAATCGGGATACGATAATCAGGATTTTCGGCTTATGTGGACTTGATGAACTCAATTAGTTGTGCGCTGACTTTTTCTGGATTATGATGCAAATTAACATATCTCTTCGCTTCCAATCCTAGTTCTTGCCTTTTGTTTTCATTATTCACAAGTTCATAAACCGCGGATAGGACCTCTTGCTTTGTGTTGGCAATTCGAACGCCATCGAAATTTAGCAATCCTTGTGCGCCAAGATCCGTGGTGATGACTGGGATCCCTAAAGCCATCATTTCAAGAATTTTAACTCGAATTCCAGATCCTGACTGGATAGGAGAGACAAGAATTCCCATTTCTGAAACGAATTCTTTTAAATCTTGAACGAAGCCTTTAACGACAATTCCTTGGTCCCTATTCGTTGTATAAAGCGATTCTGAATCAACACCAGCAATATGAAATTCTAGGTCCGTATTTGCCTTTCTCAATTCAGGCATCAATTGAATGACTTGATCTACAGCTTCGATATTTGGAGACCAATTCATTGCTCCGAGGTGAAAAATAGATGCTCTCTTGTAATCGTGATCGTGCTCTACAATGTCGGCAGTTACCGTGATGTTAGACTTAGGAGTGGGAATACCAAGAGCGTTGAAATCATTCAAATCTTCTTGTGAAATGGTCATCAACCCATCCACTTTATTCAATGTTTCAATTTCGTATTTCTTTAAATCTTTAGCCAGTCCACTTAAATACTTTTTTTTGATCGGATTGCTCTCATTCTTAGCGCGTCCTTCCCAGATCTTAAATTCAACGTTGTGCGTTCGGACAAGTACTTTTCCTTTGAATGCCTTTTTGATTTCAGAAAGGTATGGAGTTGTGTAAAGTCCATCTAGAATAATTGTGTCAAATTGCTGTGAATCAATGGTTACAACGATTTTATCGGACATTTCACGATTGTAAAAACGATCAATGTTGTACGATTTTTTATTGAAAAGGTATTTAATGGCTTCTTTTGGACGAACGGCTGTTTCAATCAGAACCGCTTCGGGTTTTAAAGAATCGATCCAATGAATGGGGAATGAATCTAAATTGAATGGATGTTTCGTTGTGGCAATAGATAAGTATTTGATCTCTGAGGTAACATTTAGAAGGTTTTCAAGAAAATTTGCAGAAGCCACACAGCCTCCATCTACTTTTGGATAAGCTGGTTTACTGGTTATGTAGAGCGTTTTCAAGACCTCTTAAATCTAAATGGTTTCACGATTTTCGACATTAGCTTTGCCCAATATTCACTTGAATTAATCGGCAGATCATTGGCGGCAGAGTACATCATCCATACAGCGATTGGTGCAAGAATGAATGAGGAGAACCACATTCCAACGATTGGAGTTAGAGTTCCTGCCTCGGCCATGTTATCACCAACGGTAAGCAATACGAAATAAACCATAAATAAAAGTGCAGCAATGACAACGGGTGCTCCAAACCCACCTTTACTAACGATTGCCCCCAGAGGGGCGCCAATAAAGAAAAGAATGACAATTGCAGCTGTCAAGGCAAACTTTCGATTGAATTCAATCATGTAATCGTCTATGTCCCTTTCCAAAGCCGCCATGAAGTTGAGCTGCCCTTCAACGTTTTTATTCAATCTTCGAACGGTTGTTTGGGCTTTATTTATAGCCTTGATTTTTTTGTCGTAGACAACGTCCTTGAAATTTACAGCGTGGTCTGGAACTTCAAAGTCATTCAGATCTTCTACTTCTTTTATTGAATGGTCTTTATATGAAATGGAAGAAAAATAGGGGTGTCCACTTTTTATATTCATCAAGAAATTTTTCAGAATATCCTTCCCGTTCGCCTTTATAGAATCCATGGCATCATTGATTTGAAAGACGTTTAGCATTTCATGCTTGTCCTTCATTAGCTCTTCTCTTGACCGTTCTAAATCGAAACCATTGATGTTGATTTTGTACGTCATCTTTTCGAATTTCGATTTCCATACAGGATGATTGCTGTGCGTGCTATGATTGATTCCATCTGCACTGAAATTCGGTGTTTGCGGCTCTAATTCCCTGTGCACCGTTCCATTGGTCATTTCAAAGAATAAATAAGCTCCATTTTTTGATTTGTAGATTTTTCCCGATTCTGCACGAACCGTTTTAATTTCGTTGGGTGTTGTATGATCGTGGATTAGAATTCCTTCAAATTCATTGCCTTCTCCTTTGTCGACTTTAATCACGTAGCCATCAAGCTCATTGCTATAAACACCGGGTGTTAGGACTGTAGATATTTTAGTGTTTTGAATATCGAAAATTAATGAATGCCATTTAAGATTCGCAACGGGTATGACGTAATTGGCGAAGTAGAAGGTCCCCATGGCTATGATTATGACAACAGCGAACAAAGGGCGTACAATCTTGTAAAGAGACATTCCAGAGGCTTTTAGCGCTGTTAATTCATTGTTCTCTGCCAAGTTTCCAAAGGTCATAATTGAAGACAGGAGAATCGCTAGGGGCAAAGCCAGGGGGATTAAACTTGCTGAAACGTAGAAGAGAAGTTCAACGATTACTGAAATCTCCAGACCTTTGCCCATTAAATCGTCGATGTATTTCCAAAAGAATTGCATCACCAATATAAACATGGAAATCGCAAAGGTAGCTAGGAAAGGACCTGCGAATGAGCGTACACTGAAATAGTAAAGTCGTTTCAATTCAAAAAAAGATTGTCTAAAATTAGATTGTGAAATGTAAACGATTGGAAATTAAGAATATTGAAATTAAGCTCCAAGAATTCTTTTAAGTTCGCCAATTTGTTGGTCCCAGAAACGGCTAGATTCATCAAGTTCGTCTGGTTCAGCAAAATCAGTTATCGATAAAATCACGGCTTTAGTCATTGGATCAACCTCATATCTTAATTCGAAATATGCCTCTGAGTCATTCTCTTCGTCTTCGATCCATCTGAATTTCACCTTTGTGTTTGCCTTTTTCGTAATAAGTCTTGCTTCTTCCTCGCCACCATCCCAAAGGAAAGTATATACGTCGTCCTTAATATTTACATCGTCAGCAAACCATTCGCTCAACCCGCTAGGAGTGCTTAACATATTGTCTAAAACTTTTATCGAAGTTTTTAATAAATATTCAAGTTCAAATCTTTCTTTTTCCATGATATCTTATGAAATACTCGCTTGTTAGTTAAAGCGCGCAATATACACATTCTTTTCTCTCTAACCCGCTGTTTTTAACAATCTCCGCTACAATGTTAATAACTTGTTCTTTAAGGGGTAGTAGGTGGAACTGGGAATTATGGGGTTTGACGTTTTGCTAAAACCTTTTTAATCTCAGAAATACAAAAAAGACGAGGCTTAAGTTGTCTTTTTCAAACTAGAAAGAAAAGAATGCTCGGTGTCCAAGAATTAAATGATAGTGCCGTTTTCTGCCCCCCCTACTTTCATATTATGACTTAGGCGATAAGTTATTGTTTATCAATAATTAAGGATGATAAAAAATGCAGTTACAATAACTTAACGAAATGAAAACAATTTACCAATCCCAAATGCCACTCGAATTTAAACTTTCAATGACCTTCGAAGGATAGGAGGAATTATTCAAAAATTAATAGAACAGGTGTTGCATCAAAAGTTGACATCCCAAGTGAATCATTCTGAATACGAATACACAGAGGCTTTTTCAGGAATTAACAAAAATGAAACTTTCTTCCCTGACAACTATTCTCAATTAGATAAATAGTTGGTCTTATTTAATCAGTAATTAGAAAATCGACTGTAAAAATGATAAGATTTTTATTGCTTGCTAAAATTTTGTTTTATAATTAACTAGGATAACTCTCAGCAATTGAATTTATCGTGAACTGCTGTTCTAACAAGTCGCTTTTAACATCAAAGTCTGCCTTAAGCGGTTTAATTTCTTCATTGAATTGATCCACTTTTTTTAACGATGAAATCAGAAGTGCCCGCAGTTCGTGCAATTTCAACTTCTGCGTGAAAGGTTTTTGCCAAAGTTCTTATACGCTATAAGAACTCGGATTATCAAGTTCTGTGTTGATTGGAAATACTATTTTATCGAATACTGCTGTGTTATATTTTATCATTGAAAGGTTAAATCTTATTTCAATTAGGCGGATTCCATGTTTTAGACAGAAAAAAGTGAAAGGATAACGCGATTAATTGAATTTCACAGATCAATATAATTAACAAATAAAAAATGATGTTATCTTCGAAAATAAATTGTGAATGATTTATAAAAAGCATGAGTTAGTAGACCTTAAAACTACCAGAACATAATCAGTATATAGTTGTAAAATGCTTTATTACAAAAATTTAGTATTATTTTTTCTTCAAAAAGTATTACTCTTTAAGTTTTCTGCGTCACAAGAAGTAGAAATCACAATAAAAAAACTAAATACCCGATTTGTAAATGAAAATTGTAGTTCTATCACGTAATTCAAAGCTATACTCAACGAAAAGGATAGTTGAAGCAGGAGAGATAAGAAATCACGAAATGGTTGTTGTCGATCATGCAAAATGCGATCTAGTTATTGAAAAGAAAAATCCTCAAATTTATTATAAAGGTGAAAAATTAGAAGGAATTGATGCTATCATACCGAGAATTGGTGCCTCTATTACTTTTTACGGAACTGCAGTTGTGCGTCAATTTGAAATGATGAAGGTTTTTTCGACATTAGAATCACAGGCCCTGAATCGTTCGAGAGATAAACTGAGAAGTTTACAAGTTTTATCACGAGCAGGTTTAGGAATGCCAAAAACGGCTTTCACAAATAGTTCTAGTGAAGTTAGTTCCATCATTGATAAAATTGGAGGTGCTCCATGTATCATTAAGCTTCTTGAAGGAACTCAAGGTGTTGGTGTGGTACTTGCTGAAACACGAAGTGCGGCAGAGTCAGTATTGGAAGCATTCCATGGTTTAAAGGCTAAAGTTATTGTTCAGGAGTTCATCGCTGAAGCAAAAGGGGCAGATATTCGCGCCTTTGTGGTTGATGGAGTTGTTGTTGGAGCAATGAAGAGGCAAGGAAAAGAAGGGGAATTTAGATCCAATTTACACAGAGGCGGCTCCGCTATTATATATCAACTAAGCGAGGAAGAAGAAAATACAGCATTAAGAGCAGCTAAGGCTTTGCGTTTGGACATTTGTGGGGTGGATATGCTTCAATCGAATTCTGGGCCAATGATCATGGAGGTAAATTCTTCACCCGGTCTTGAAGGCATCGAAGCTGCGACAAATGTAGATATAGCGAAAAGTATAATCCGTTACATTGAACGAAATGTCTAGTGAAATTGTCATACTCGGAGAAAAGATTCTTCCAGGTAAAAGTTATCGGTTAAATATAGATATCGCACGCCTTCATACCCGTGCAAAAATGGAAGTGCCAGTAATAATTAGCCGTGCCAAAAAAAAAGGTCCATGTGTATTAATTAGTGCAGGCATTCATGGAGATGAAGTTAACGGTATTGAGATTGTAAGACAATTGATTGCAAATAAATACAATGTTCCCGATGTGGGGATGATTATATGTGTGCCTGTTCTAAATGTATTTGGTTTTATTATTAAAACACGTGAATTTCCAGATGGACGCGATTTAAACAGATTTTTCCCAGGTTCCAAATCGGGAACACTAGCCAGTCAATTTGCGCATATTTTCATGTCAGAAATAGTTCCTTTTGCGGATTACTGTATAGATTACCATACAGGCAGTGCAGAACGATTTAACTATTCACAAATACGAATTTCAAAAGAAGATGATGAAACAATTAATCTAGCTAGAATATTTGGAGCGAAATTTATTAAGTACTCATCTGTACGTGAGAAATCATACCGTGACTCTGCTACCAAACTAGGAAAGAAAGTTCTTCTTTTTGAAGGCGGGAAATCACTCGATCTTGACAGAGAAGTAACTAAATGTGGAGTTATAGGGGCGTTGAATATTCTTGATCATTTGGGCATGAAGAAATTTCCGATTGATATTGATCGATTCGTTGAACATTCGCAAGTTGTTTTTGAAAAATCAAAATGGGTAAGAGCAGGCCATTCAGGAATGTATAGATCCATGATTAGAAATGGCTCTCAGGTAAAGAAAGGAGATTTCATCGGAACTATTACGGATCCTTTTGGCTTCTTTGAACGAAAGGTGAAAGCACCGTGCGATGGATATATTATTTGCTTGAATCATTCTCCCATTGTAACAAACGGTGATGCTATTGCGCACATTGCCATTGTTTGAATCAACTAAAGGCTTTACTATTGAATGCACCTTTTATTGACAAGGTAAAAAGATAATTCTAATTAAATCTCTTTCAGTAATTGCCCTAAGATATCTACTCCAGTACTGATTTTTTTTTGATCCTTTTGCCAAAATAGAACAATGTCATTGCTAATTGGACTGTCAGAGTGAGGGGCAATATTTGTTTTCAACTTCTTGATTAATATTCCCAAGTTTGCAGCATCACTTGGAAGAACAATTGGTGTGTGACAATAATCCTCTATTGGTTAATGCTTTTTCGTAAATAACTGTGAGCGCACATATCGATCAATATCCATGACCAATTTAGGATCGTTGTTTTCATCACTGAAGACCATCTATTTTTTACCTGAGCTATTTATTTTTTGTACAAAAGAATCCTCGGCAGTGACATTGAATTCGGGAAAAACAATAACACCATCTTTGCTTTCCAATGGAAGAATACTTTTTTTTACAAAAGCAGGTCGGATGGAAATTAATATTGAATCAAAAATTGATTGTTTAAATAACACTCAGTTATATCGATCTTATTCTTATAATCAATAGTTTCGCAACTAAAACAGCAATACATTATGTATAATCAAATCCAAGATGAACTGAATATTTGGCACAGAGAAATTCTGATGGTCTCAATTTTTGTTGGAGCTTTTATTCTATCACGTTTAATGCGTTGGATGATCAACAGGTCATTTTTAAGGGGAAATTCCAAAATCAAAGTAGACATTACCAGAATCAAGTTCTTTAAAAACGCTGCTTCCTTCATTATTTGGTTGGTAGCACTTGGAGGTATAATATCTTTAATTCCCCAATTGAGAACGCTTGCAGTAACCTTATTTGCTGGAGCAGGTATATTAATAGCCATTATAGGATTCGCTGCGCAAGAGGCATTTTCAAATATAGTCAGCGGAATTTTTATTGTGATCTTTAGACCATTCAGAGTTGGAGACCTGATTAAAGTAGGAAACTTGGACTATGGTATTGTTGAAGATATAACCTTGAGACATACGGTAATATTAAACTTCCAGAACAATCGGCTTATAATACCGAATTCGGTTATTAGTTCTGATACTATTGTTAACGATAGCATTGAAGAAACGACCGTACTTAAATTCATCGAAATTGGGATTAGTTATGACAGTGACCTTGACCTTGCCATTAAAATTATACAAGAAGAAAGCGAAAAGCACCCCTTTTCTTTTGACAACAGAACCTTAAAACAAAAGACGGATGGAGAGCCTGTAATTGAAGTAAGGGTCTTAGGTTTTGAAGATTCAGCAGTTGCACTGAGAGCCTATGTTTGGGTTAAAGACCCACTAAATGTGTTTAGAATGCACAGTGATATCAATAAAGGAGTAAAAAGGCGGTTTGATGCTGAAGGAATTCAAATCCCATTCCCACACAGAACCGTTATAATTAAGAATCACTCGGGAAAATTCGAATCGTGAAAAGGGATAAAAGGCACCGAGAAATAGGAATGCTTCTAGGAACTTTAATTCATACTGGAAAACAAAAAATGGATTCATTAGAAATGACTGTGGTCCATTATGATGAAGAAAAGCATTCAAAAGGCGCTTATAAGCACAAAGATTCAAAAAGTTCAGAATGGGGTACTGATCGCGCTCATTGGATTAATATTTAAGGATTGCATGTTATGAATCAAATAAAATAAATTGGTGAAACATTTAATCTCCATCACCTTTTATTGGAAGGCATTTTCTCTATTGGTCAACGATCAAAAATGGAACTCTATGAGGATTGTATTTTTATGTCCGTCAAAATATTTAATCTCATATTGGAGTTACTATATTTAACAGGACAGTTTAGTTAAGATAGTTTAGCACGCATTAACTATTTTGTCCAGTTTTTCGCAGGAATTCAAAACAGTGCTTGGTCTGGATCACAAACCATTGTAAAAAAAATAAAGAAGCATAGTTTTGTCCAAGCCCCTCTTCAAGGAGCAAAAGGATTTAGTGTTTTTGACCTAAAAGTGAAGAGTTTGTAACACCAAAGCAAAAAAGACAACCATTTCTGATTGCCTTTTGTAGCGATAGAAGAGAACGTATGGCGTTCGATAGGGAATCATCAGATGACCCAACTAAGAACGGTTCAAATCTCCAGAACGCAAAAAAGGCAACCATTTCTGATTGCCTTTTGTAGCGAGAGAAGAGAACGTATGGCGTTCGATAGGGAATCATCAGATGACCCAACTAAGAACGGTTCAAATCTCCAGAACGCAAAAAAGGCAACCATTTCTGATTGCCTTTTGTAGCGAGAGGGAGATTTGAACTCCCGACCTCCGGGTTATGAATCCGGCGCTCTAACCAACTGAGCTACCTCGCCATCTTAAATCTATCTAATTTTCTCTCCATTGAGAATCCTTAAATAAATTGAGCAATTGCTTAATCGCGGGTGCAAATATAACAGTAATTTTATTTCAAACAAGTGTTTTCCTGTCTGTATCAAACATCTTTAATCTAATTGCGCCTTTAATTCTGCTAACTTGTTCTCTATGAATTCAGCAAGTTGCTTAATATGCTTCTCAGTAAAGTCAAATTTTATGTTCGCAGTCTCATAAATTTGAGGAATACTGCGCGTATATGCCAACTTTAATGCGTTTTTATAATCTTCAATCGCTTTTGCTTTATCTTCAAGACTGTTTTTCCAAACACCAAGAGCACCCAATTGTGCAATTCCATATTCAATGTAATAAAATGGCACCTCAAAAATATGCAATTGACGCTGCCAAGAGTTCGATTGGATATCTTCATAACCCGACCAGTCAGTCAGCCCAGTTCCATATGCTTTTGACAATGAAACCCATTTCTCAGTACGTTCTGCATTAGTGTGTGAATGATTAACGTACAACCAGTGTTGGAACTCGTCAACCTGTGCAATCCAAGGCAAAAGTTTGATAACCGTTTCCAATTGTTCTTCAATCGCACGGTTTAAATCCTTTGGATCGGTATAAAACTCTCCCCATTCGTCCATAGAGAGCAATTCCATCGACATTGAGGCCAATTCCGCTACTTCAGACGGAAGGCTCTTAAAACCTGTTAATTCAAGGTCTCTGCTTAAAAATGAATGTACCGCATGACCACCTTCATGAACCATCGTTACCAAGTCTCTGTGAGAACCAACGGCATTCATGAAAATAAATGGAACGCCAATCTCATAAAGAGGGTAGTTGTATCCACCGGGTGACTTTCCGTCCTTCGATTCAAGATCTAAATGTTTCATCTCCGACATTGTTGTCAAGCAATCTCCAAAATACGGATCAATTCGATTGAACATACTTACAGTTCCTTCCAAAAGTTCACTTCCTTTTGAAAATGGCTTTAACGGTCCTTTTCCTTCTGGATCAACGTCCAAGTCCCAAGGTTTGAATAAATTCTTTCCAAGTTTGTCCAAGCGACTCTGTTGCATTTTTTTTACAATCGGAACAATCACCGATTTAACCGATTGATGAAAGTCCTCGCAATCTGTTACACTATAATCAAAGCGTCCCATAGCTTGCATTTTGTAATCTCTGAAATTTTCAAACCCAGCATTCGTTGCAATTTGATGGCGCTTTGCTAAAAGGGAATCAAAAAGTGCGTCAAACACATCGACATCTTCTTTTCTGCGGTCGGCTATTTTTTCAAACACTTCTTTACGCAATGATTCATCAGTTTCCTTAAGTAGGAGAGAGGCTTGCTGCATTGTTAGCTTTTCTCCATTGTGCTCAATGCTTTGAGCAGCAGAAAGTGAACCGAATTTTTGGCTTTCCTCTGCTAATTTTGATTGAATTTCAATGTTTTCCTCACGGTACAATTCAAGTGCCTTTTTAATACTTCTGAATAAAATTTCAAATGCAGGATCAGAAATTAATTCATCCGTGTAACTGATCGCATCCAATTTTCTATTGATTTGATCATCAAGAGGTGCGATTTTAGGCTGGATTTGCGTTACGAAGAAAGTGTACGAATTACTAAGTTCTTCATCCTTCGTGTCAATGGTCATCTTGATGTATCTCCAAGCGGCATCTTCCTCAAGGATTGCTTCCAATTCACTTTGATCTTTAAGCCAAGTAAGGAAATCTTCTTTGGTGTCGATTTCTCTGTTAATTAGATCTGTGAAATACTTTTCGATTGATTCCCATGAATCTACTACTAGATTTTGATCAACGAATTGTCGTGTTGGTTTTGAAATTTTCATAGGCAAAAAAAAAGTCTCGGTTAACGCGAGACTTTAAATATTTAGTGAATAACGTTATCTACTTTTTTTTAGAAATAGGTTTCTTTGATACTATTTTCTTTGTAATGATTTTCTGTGATGCTTCTTTATTAGGAAGCGCTTTTTTCTTGGCAGGAGCCTTACTTACTGGTGCTTTTTTGACAGCAGAATTCTTCTTAGGTTCTTCAGTTACCTCCTTTGGTTCTTTATCAGATGCTTTCGCATCCCCATCAGATGCTTTCGCATCTTCTTCTTCAGCAGCGGGTTCTAAGTTTCCAGAGCTTAAAAGTAAATTGTACCATTGGAACAACTTCTTAATGTCAGATGGATAAACGCGCTCTTCATCATAATCAGGCAAGATATCAGAAAGGTATTCTTGTAAAGTTGCAATACTCTCTTTGTGAGACGGTGCAGCTTCTCCTGATTGTTTTGCGAAAATGTCAGACAGGATATCTTTCAATGGCTTGTCACCATCAATTGTATAGATGCTGATGTCTTCCAATGCCGAAATTCGATCTGTCGAATATGCGGGGAATCTTTTGTTGTCAATTAATGATTGAACGATGATATTGTTCTTCCCTTGAGCAACGACTTTGTAAAGTCCTGGTCGGCCTGAGATTGAAATAATTCCTGATAAATCCATTTATAATTTTTAAATGCCCCAAAATTAAGAAAAAGACCGAATTTGGGGGCTATTCGATCAAAAAATCATGCTTAATTAACCTGAAATATACTTTCCATATTTGATTAATCGCAGCACGAATATGATAAGTAACGAACAAAGTAGACAAGAGGTTGTAATTAAAGGGATACTGATCCATGGGTTTGCCACGGATAGATCCAAGCCATTTCGGTCAAATATCACAATAACAAGGATATGCGCGAGATAAACACCGAAACTATGGTCACTAATAAACTTTATAATTTTATTGATTATACCATTATTGATGGTAATGTTCTTAACGAGTAAGAAGACGCCGAGTGTAAAGACGACAACGTTAATAGAGAGGTAATCGTAATAAATACTAGAGTAACTGTTAATCTTATTCGATTCGTAATACGTCCCGTAAATGGTCGTAAAAGCGCCAATGATTATTAAAGTTATTGCTAAGAAATGATTTTTTGAATTGATTGTGGTTAAGTAATAGCCGAGAACCATATAGCCCAAGTATCTGGTGAAGTACAACAATTCAATTTGAGGAACGTATTTCTCTAAATAGGGATTGTAAGCAATGATTGTGATTCCCCAAATAATAATGAAATAGAGGACTTCTTTCCCCGTAGAATGTTTTATCCATTTGCGAATAATTGGAACCATTAAATAGAGTCCAATCAAATCATAGACAAACCACAAGTGGTATTGACTGAAAGGTTTTTGAATCAAAGATTTAATCGAAAGGCGAATAAATTCATAGGCAGATTCCACTTTTACCTCATAAATCAAATTGTCATAAATGAGATAAACCAAACTCCAAAATAGGAGAGGGGGAACAATTCGAATGACTCTTTTCTTGAGGAATATTAAAAGTTCGTAATCGTTGCGAAGTAATAACGCTCCTGAGATCATAAAGAATAAGGGAACGCAAAATCGCACTAAACCGTCTATGATATTTCCTGTCCACCAATCCGAAGTGACGCCGTCCTTTTTAATTGTATACAAAAGGCCGGAGGCAACATGCAATAAAATAACAGATACCGTTGCGAGCGCCCGAGCATTGTCTATCCACGGTTCATTCTTTTTTAAACTGGTTGTACTCAATTAGATCTTTACAATTTTGATAGTGGATGTCCCATTAATAGTTGTCACAAACAAGAAATAAGTACCTGTTGTCAAAGAAGTCAAGTCAATACTGTTGTTTTCGAAGTTGTCAATTGAAATTGATTTCTCTGTTAAGTCAACAATGTTTAGATTAGTGATAGCATCAATGGATTCAATCTTAATACTGGATTCTGTGGGGTTTGGATAAACGTTGATCCCGCTATTTGACAATTCATTAATTCCAACAGCGGTAACCAATGGGTCTGAAATTGCTGTACATCCTTCAGCACTGGTAATTTCTACTTCGTACGATCCGTATGGTGGCAAACCAATATGGTTTTGTCCAGTTTCACCGGGGATTGGTTGACCGTCTAAATACCACTGGTAGCCATCTCCAGTACTTGAAATATAAGTATCGCCACCGCCCCAAGATATCGTAGGTTGTGGAACTACCGAAACTTCTTGCAATAATTCAAAAGCGTGAACCTTTCCATAGCCGTAAGCGTTGTTCGGAACGACTCCAGTATACATATCCGTATAAGCAGAGGCTTGAATGTCCATCATAAAATCTTGGTACGTTGCTTTGTTACATCTTTCAAAGTACAAAGCTCCAATTCCCGCAACTACTGGCGAGGCCATTGAGGTTCCTCCGTTTGCTACGTGATAACCACCTGAATCTATAAGCGCATTGTAAGCTGGATTTGTTACAACCCATAATGGAGCCGCTGCCAAAGTCACGTCGCCTGCTGCTGTTACATCTGGCTTGATAACTGCATGGCGTGTTGGACCTTTACTCGAGTTTGGACTCAATTCACCAACACTATTAGGATGTGGTGAAGTGTATTGGTTCAAGTTCATATCAATAAAATGTTGACGGTTTTTCATGTTACCCACCGAAATTACTTTTTCAGAGCAATTCCATGAAGAAACAAGTGTTTGCGTTGAATCGGCCAATACATAATCAATAATGTTTGGCATTTGAGCTGCAGAAGGTAAGTCAGCAGATAGAACCATGTCATTATATCCGAGCCATTCACCGCTCCATAAATCGTATTTACCTGATCCTGTTGTTTCAAATCGATATAAATAGTCCGTCGAATCTACATTCGATACGAGCAACTGCATGTGGTAATTGTTCCCAATCGTTTCTGTGTAAACCTCAATCGTGGCAATTCTATTTACACCATTCCAAATGGTATCGAATATTGGTGTACCTAAAGAAGAGGTTGCCCCATAGAATTGAGTTCTACCTCTAAAGTCATAGCCTGGTGAATCTGCACCTAAAGCAAAGTCATACGTAGCATCAGCATTATCTGACCAAAGGTCAAAGAAGATGGTGTTAGCACCGAAAGAAGCGGATGGATTGTTTACAAACCAAACGAAATTCGTGTCTGCGTTTGGATTTCCTTGTTGATGGTAGGTTCCTTTAGCTCCTGAGTTTCCTGTTGCAGACACAACCAAGCGGCCTCCTTTTTCATCCAATAGCGTTTCCATCATCTCTGCTGCAGGATCGTTCCCGTCGTGACTTCCAAAATACGTTCCTAAACTAAGATTGGCAACAGCAGGCATATTGTATTCGTCTGCAATACGGAAGATGTAATCAACGGCATCAGCTATGGTTAATGTCCAGTTAGGAGAAGAGAAATTGGATTCAACAATGACTAAGTTTGCATCCGGCGCCATTCCCATATTTGTTCCATTTGCAAAACCGTTTCCAGCAGCAATTCCAGCAACAGTAGATCCATGAGCTGATGCTTCTTCTGTGCTTGTGCAGGTTCCATTATTAATATCTGTGCTGTCCCATTCTTGTCCGTAGCCATAAGGTGCGGGCGGGTTTGGGCCTGAATTCGCTTGGTCCCAATACCTCAATACACGCGTATTTCCGTTGGCGTCAATAAAGTCAGGGTGCAACCAATCAATTCCTTGATCAACAACACCAATTATTACATCTCGACCTGTATAAGCCACACCCAAAGGAGCATTTCCTGCGTGTACTTCGTTTACAAAATGGTGTGCTCTTGAAGAATCTGCTAATGCTACAGGCGGGGCATATTCAAAATAATAATCATCCAAAGAACCATTTTTGATATGGTCGTCAATCCACCTTGGCGAAGCCGTAATAAAAAGCCACGAACTTGAAGAGAATTTTACTGTAACTCCTTCTTTGTCGAGAAGAGAAGTGTTGCTTGCATTATTTGGAACGCAAAACACAGTTTGATCGTCTGGAGCTCTTTCTAAGAGGGCATTAAAACCAAATTTCTGGCTAAAACTGATACTTGTTAAGCCTATAAATAGGAACGCAATAGAAAATCGAAGTAGAGTTGATACCATTTGTCAGTGTTTTATACCTTATAGACGTAAATATAAACCGAATTGTTAATTTAGAAAGTAAATGACCAGATTAATTCTATTTTTACACTCCAATAAATTATTGTTATAAACTATAAAACATGAATAAAATCATTATCAGGTTGTCGTTGAGTGTTTTTGCACTTGGAATCACAAATGTGATTTATGCACAAGGAGACGAAACGTCAAAGAAGGCAGAGCCTAAAGTAGAGAATGTAGAAAAAGACATTCTTAACTGGTACAACGGCACAGGTACTGGAATGCAAACAGAGAAGGCTTACGGAATGCTTAAGAAAAGAACAACTAAGACTGTAATCGTTGCGATTGTAGATTCTGGGATGGACATTGAGCACGTAGATCTTCAAGGTAAAATTTGGACAAACCCAAACGAAATCGCTGGAAACGGAATTGATGATGACAAAAATGGATACATCGATGATATTCACGGATGGAATTTCTTAGGAAATGCAAACGGAGATAACGCAAACGATATTCGTTTAGAAGTTACACGTATCTATGCTGAATTGGATAAGAAATACGGTAAGAGCTCTGTAACGATTGGTTCTGAAGAAGAGCAAGTAGAATATGCTTTGTATTTAGAAGTAAAAGAAGAAGTTGAATCTACTCGTGCTCAAGCATCGTCAATTTTAGGTCAAATTAAAATGGCAATGGCTGGCGCTGAAGGTGATCGTAAGAAAGAATTAGAGCGTTACGTTGAGCATTTCGAAACACAATTGAATGTTCATTACAACCCTGATCATGATGGTCGTGCTGTAATTGGAGATAATCCAAATGATTTCACAGACAAGAGCTACGGAAACAATGACGTTGAAGGTCCTGATGCATTTCACGGAACACATGTAGGTGGTATCGTTGGTGCTGTTCGCGGAAATGGAATTGGTGGAGACGGTGTTGCTAACGATGTTCAATTGATGTCGGTTAGAGCTGTTCCAAATGGAGATGAATACGATAAAGATATTGCTTTGGCAATTCGTTATGCTGTTGATAACGGTGCATCTGTAATCAACATGTCATTCGGTAAAGCGTATTCACCAAATGCTGAAGAGGTTTACGCTGCATTCAAATATGCTGATTCTAAAGGAGTGTTGTTAGTTCACGCTGCTGGAAACGATGCAAAAGATATTGATGAGGAGCCTAACTTCCCAACTTCAATGTATGACTTCCAAGAAGCTAAATTGGATCACTTCTTAACAATCGGAGCAAGTACTCGTTTTGGTAGTGAAGTTCCAAACATTGATGTTAAAAAGAAGTCAAAAGGAGATCCTGCAAAAACGGCAAAATTGAACATGAAGAATCAATTTGCTGGAAATGATTTAGCTGCTGCATTCTCTAACTACGGTATTACTGGAGTAGATGTATTTGCACCTGGATTTGAGATTTACAATTCAGTTCCTCAAAGTGATTATGCTGCTATCGCAGGTACATCAATGGCTTGTCCAATGGTTGCTGGATGTGCTGCTTTCTTGAAATCATACTTCCCAAATATGAGTATGAAAGAAATTAAAGATGTTTTATTAGAAACAGCTACAGTTTACACAGGTCAATCTGTTG
>JBLHVW010000009.1:0-53169 GCA_047628775.1 Salibacteraceae bacterium
TGTGCAGTTTTTCTGCCTAAATGATTGAATTTTTTTCCGTGTCTCATAACTTAAATTTCGTAAGTAACGGTTAACTGAATCTGGTTTTACTCTATCGCTACAGTCCAGCCACCTATTACGCCATTTTTAATAATTAATTGCGATACTATTCTTTGTCTAATTTGTATTTAGAAACATTCATTCCGAATGAAAGCCCCTTATTATCTACCAAATCTTCTAATTCAGTTAATGATTTCTTACCGAAGTTTCTGAATTTCAATAAATCGTTCTTGTTGTAAGAAACTAAGTCACCTAAAGTTTCAACATCAGCTGCTTTCAAACAGTTCAATGCACGAACAGATAAATCCATATCTACCAACTTCGTTTTCAAAAGTTGACGCATGTGCAATGAAGTTTCGTCAAACTCTTCCGTTTCTGCTTTAATTTCACTATCCAATGTAATACGCTCATCAGAGAATAACATGAAGTGGTGAATTAAAATAGTCGCTGCTTCTTTCAACGCTTCTTTAGGATGAATTGAACCGTCAGTAGTGATGTTAAAGATTAATTTTTCATAATCAGTCTTTTGCTCAACACGGAAGTTCTCAACCTTGTATTGTACATTTTTTATTGGAGTAAAGATTGAGTCAGTAAAGATTGTTCCAAACGGAGCATTCCCATCTTTATTTTCTTCAGCTGCATAGTAACCACGACCTTTAACAATCGTTAATTCCATTTCCAACTTTACAGATGGTTCCATGTTGCAAATTACTAAGTCCGGGTTCAATACTTGGAATGCAGAAGTAAATTTACCGATATCACCAGCAGTTAATTTATCTTGACCAGCAATTGAAACTACAACAGTTTCATTGTCCGTACCTTCAATTTGTTGTTTGAAACGAACTTGTTTCAAGTTTAAGATGATTTCAGTTACATCTTCTACGATACCTTTAACTGTAGAAAATTCATGATCTGCACCTTCAATTCTAACAGACGCGATTGCAAAACCTTCTAATGAAGACAATAGGATACGACGAAGCGCATTACCTACAGTGATACCATATCCAGGCTCTAAAGGACGGAATTCGAATTGTCCTTCATGCTCATCTGAATTGATCATGATTACCTTGTCCGGTTTTTGAAAATCTAATATTGCCATTTTTTCTTCTTTTTAATTGCGTTTCGATTGCGCGGTTTGAAAGATTGAAGAAAATCAATCAAACCCTTTGGTCGAGATGCAACGTGATTAATTTATTACTTAGAATATAATTCGACGATCAACTGTTCCTTGATGTTCTCAGGGATCATTTCACGTGTAGGAATTCCAACTACTTTACCTTCCATTTGAGAAGGATTCCAATCCAACCAATCGAAGCTAGTAGTCTTTGCTGCCAAAGAATCTGTAATTGCTTCTAACGATTTTGATTTTTCACGAATACCAACTACATCACCTATTTTCAAAGCGTAAGAAGGTATATTCACTACTTGTCCATTAACAGTAATGTGTTTGTGACTTACAAACTGTCTAGCAGCACTACGAGTTGTAGCAGCACCTAAACGGTAAACTGTATTATCCAAACGACCTTCACACAATTGCAAAAGAACTTCACCTGTAATTCCTTTCATAGCAGACGCTTTGTCGAACAAGTTCGCAAATTGACGCTCAAGAATACCGTAAGTATACTTTGCTTTTTGTTTTTCAGCCAACTGAATAGCATATTCAGATTGTTTTCCTCTACGTTTGTTTGGACCGTGTTGTCCTGGACCGTATTGTCTTTTATCTAATGCTTTGTCTGGGCCGAAGATTGGATCTTTGAAACGACGTGCAATTTTTGATTTTGGACCTGTATATCTTGCCATATTAAATTTATTTAAGGGAGACTATGAATTAAGGCTTTTCCTTCGACAGTCTTTATTCCCTTGGTTTTGTTAGTATATATTAAACTCTTCTTCTCTTTGGTGGACGACATCCATTGTGTGGCATTGGAGTAACATCAATGATTTCAGTCACTTCAATTCCTGCATTGTGTAAAGATCTGATAGCAGACTCACGACCGTTTCCAGGTCCCTTAACGTATACTTTCACTTTACGCAATCCATTTTCATGAGCCTCTTTTGCACAATCTTCTGCCGCTACTTGAGCTGCATAAGGAGTGTTCTTCTTAGAACCTCTGAATCCCATCTTTCCTGCTGAAGACCAAGAAATAACTTGACCTGCATTGTTCGTCAATGAAATAATAACATTGTTAAAGGTAGCTTGGATGTGTGCTTGACCCATCGCATCTACCTTGACGTTCTTTTTTTTCTTTTGATTTGACTTTGCCATTATAGCTGTTTTAAGTGTTTATTGCTTTCAGTTGAATTGGATCATATGATCCAGTCCGTTTACCTCCAATAAAGGGGACGATTATAGCAAGTACAATTGAAACTATTTTTAACGCGACATTTGCCACGCGCATAATAGATACTGTATTTGCGGACCGTCTGTCCACTAAATCAGAAGCAGTTAAGACTACTTCTTCTTATTTGCAACTGTTTTTCTTCTTCCTTTTCTCGTACGAGCGTTGTTCTTTGTACGTTGACCTCTTAATGGTAATCCAGCTCTGTGACGAATTCCACGGTTACATCCAATATCCATCAAACGTTTGATGTTCAATTGAACTTCAGAGCGCAAAGCTCCTTCTACCTTAACTTCGTTCATAGAAGTACGAATAGCTGACGCTTGATCATCCGTCCAATCTTGAACTTTGATATTTTCATCAACACTAGAAGTAACTAAAATCTTTCTAGCTGTGCTTCTTCCGATTCCATAGATGTACGTCAATGCGATAACGCCTCTCTTATTTTTTGGTAAATCAATACCTGCAATACGTGCCATATTCTAACCTTGTCTTTGTTTGAACTTAGGGTTCTTTTTGTTTATCACGTAAACAACCCCTTTTCTCTTTACAATCTTGCAATCCACTGACCGCTTCTTAACTGATGCTCTTACTTTCATCTCAATTATTTTTAATAGTAGTTACCTACTTATATCTAAATGTGATTCTACCTTTCGTTAAATCGTAAGGTGACATTTCCACTTTTACTTTATCTCCAGGAAGAATCTTAATGTAGTACATTCTCATCTTTCCAGAAATATGCGCTGTAATCACGTGACTATTTTCGAGTTCCACACGGAACATAGCATTTGAAAGTGCCTCGAGAATTACTCCGTCTTGTTCTATTGATGCTTGTTTCGCCATAATTACATTCCTGACATTTCACCTTGAGTTCTTCTACCTTTGATTCTAGTCCCATCCATTAAACCATCCATTTGACGGTTCAACAAGTAGGATTCAATCTGTTGCAATGTGTCCAAGACCACCCCTACCATAATCAGTAGAGAGGTGCCTCCAAAGAACATCGCGAATGATCCATTGATCCCAGCCATAGCCGCGAACGCTGGAAGAATTGCAATTAAAGCTAAGAACACCGATCCTGGGAACGTAATTCTTGATACTAAAGAGTCAATATAATCAGCAGTTTCTTCACCCGGTCTAATACCTGGAATGAATCCGCCACTTCTTTTCAACTCATCTGCAATCTTTCTAGGATTAATCATTATCGCAGTATAGAAATAGGTGAAGACGATAATCAAAACTGCCAAAGCAGCATTGTAACCTACTCCATATATATCTCCAAATACTTGACCGACAAAACTGTCAGGCGCAGTAAATACCATCAGAGGAACTGTCATAATCGCTTGGGCGAAGATGATCGGCATTACACCAGATGCATTTACCTTTATAGGTAAATAACTTCTAGCACCTTGATCTTCTGCTGCTCGATTTCCAACAACTCTTTTCGCAGTATTTAATGGAACCTTCCGAACGCCTTGAACAATCAAGATTGTTGCGAGGACCACCATCATAAAGGCAAAGATCTCAATAACAATTTGAATAAGGTTTCCATTCTGTAGTCCTATTTCTGCCATAAATGCTTCAGGAAGTCTAGCTAAAATACCTACAGTAATTAAAAGTGAAATTCCGTTACCAACACCTTTGTCAGTAATTCTTTCACCTAACCATACTGCAAACATTGCACCTGCTACTAATAATACAATTGCAGACATCCATGTGAATGTCCATGCGTCATGACCGAAAGCGGACACTTCTCCAACCCCTGGAAGGACCGCAGTTTTAGACGATGCGTACAATGCAATATAAGTAGGCGCTTGAAAGGCACAAATAACGATCGTAAGAATACGAGTGTAGTTATTTATTCTCTTTCTACCAGACTCACCTTCTTGCTGCATCTTCTGCACGGCCGGCACTGCCATACCCAATAACTGCATAATAATTGATGCAGAAATATAGGGCATAATCCCTAATGCCATAATTGAAACGTTCGTAAAACTACCTCCTGTAAAAAGAGATAATAATGTTTCTAGCATGTTTGGATCACCAGCTGGCTGTGCTTGATTTGCTTGCAAGACAGTGTAATCTACACCTGGAAGAATAATGAACGACCCTATTCGATAAATAAGGATAATAGAAAGAGTAAGTATAATTCTCTTTCTAAGTTCTTCAACTTTCCAAATGTTTTTTATGTTCTCAATAAACTTTTTCATCAGATAAAAATGTTGGCAAAGTTAATTAGATTTCTGAACAATTCCCACCTTGACCTTCAATTGCTGCTTTCGCAGTCGTTGAAAACTTGTGAGCAGTTACGTCAACTTTTGTCGTAAGTTCGCCTCTACCTAACACCTTTACTCTCTCATTCTTAGAGCATAAACCATTTTCCTGAAGGATTAAAGGTGTGATTTCTGTCACGTTCTTTCTTTCAATTAATGATTGAATAATGTCTAAATTGATTGCTTTGTACTCAACGCGGTTGATGTTCTTGAACCCGAACTTAGGTACACGTCTTTGTAGTGGCATTTGACCACCCTCAAAACCAATTTTTCTAGAATAACCAGATCTTGATTTTGCTCCTTTATGCCCACGAGTTGAAGTACCACCGCGACCAGATCCCTGACCACGTGCGATTCTTTTTCTATTTTTAGTAGAACCTTTCGCAGGAGTTAAATTATGTAAATTCATCTTAAATGCTTTTTATAGAGTTAATCAACTACTTCTACTAAGTGTTGAATTTTCTTAACCATTCCAAGGATTTGTGGAGTCGCTTCATGTTCTACAACTTGATTCAACTTCTTTAATCCTAATGCCTTAATCGTTGCTTTTTGTCTTGCGGGACGATTAATAGCGCTTCTCGTTTGCTTGATTTTAATTTTCGCCATGATTGCTATTATTAACCGTTAAACACTTTGTCAAGTCCAATCCCTCTTTGTTTTGCAACTGCGACAGCATCTCTCATTTGAGAAAGTGCATCAATTGTTGCTTTAACAACATTGTGAGGATTCGATGACCCTTGTGATTTCGCCAAGACATTATGGATTCCAACGCTCTCCAATACAGCACGCATCGCACCACCGGCGATAACCCCTGTACCTTCTGAAGCAGGTCTCAATAAAACTCTTGCACCACTGAATTTTCCTTTTTGAAAATGAGGTATTGTTCCGTGAGCAATAGGAACTTTAATTAAGTTCTTTTTTGCATCGTCAATTCCTTTAGAAATTGCTTCTGTTACCTCTTTTGCTTTACCTAATCCGTGACCAACAATACCGTTTTCATCACCAACAACTACAATTGCTGAGAAACTAAACGTACGTCCACCTTTTGTAACCTTAGTTACACGGTTCACGGCAACAAGCTTATCTTTAAGCTCGATATCTGCAGATTTTACTCTGTTTGTTTGTGCTGCCATTCTTAAAATTTTAGTCCGCCTTCTCTCGCTGAGTCAGCTAGTGATTTAACTCTACCGTGATATAGGTATCCGTTTCTATCGAATACTACTTTATCAATTCCGGCCTTAATTGCTTTTGCTGCCACTTCTTTACCTACAACTGCTGCTTGGTCAACTTTGTTTCCCTTTGCAGCCTCTTTGTTATTGTAAGATGTCGCTGAAACCATCGTAGTTCCAGTCGAATCGTCAATAATCTGAGCGTAGATTTGTTTGTTGCTTCTAAAAACAGACAAACGAGGCATCGTAGAAGTTCCAGAAACATTCTTTCTGATTCTTCTTTTGATTTTTGCTCTTCTTGTTACTTTGCTAAATGCCATAACTAATTAATGATATCTAATTATTACTTCGCTGCTGTTTTACCAGCTTTTCTTCTGAGTTCTTCACCAACGTATTTAACACCTTTTCCTTTGTACGGTTCTGGTTTACGGAGGGAACGAATTTTGGCAGCGACCTGTCCTACTAATTGCTTATCGTGAGACTCCAGTGTTATAACTGGCGCCTTACCTTTAGCGGACTCTGTTGATACCTTAATTTCATTAGGAAGCTCTATTACAAATGGGTGAGAAAAACCTAGTGATAACTCTAATTTTTGACCATTAGCGTTTGCACGGTATCCTACTCCTACCACTTCTAATTGCTTCTTGAACCCTTCCGATACTCCAATACACATATTGTGAACTAACGAGCGGTATAAACCGTGTTTAGCTCTGTGATCAGGCGTGTCTGATTCGCGGGTGAAAGTTATTGTTGCTCCATCGATGCTTATTGATATACAAGAATCCATTTCTTGAATCAACTCACCTTTAGAGCCCTTAACTGTAACTACGTTACCGTCAACTTTCACGTCTACTCCACTCGGGATTGTTACTGGGGATTTACCTATCCTTGACATTTTTCTTAATATTTAACTATTAATAGATATAAGCGAGAACTTCTCCTCCTACATTTTCTCTCTTTGCTTGCTTTCCTGTGATAACACCTTTAGATGTTGAAACAATCGCAATTCCAAGACCGTTCAATACACGTGGCATTTCATTTGCTCCGTTGTATTTTCTAAGACCAGGTCTGGAAGCTCTTTGCATTTTAGTAATTGCAGGAACTTTAGTTGATGGATTGTATTTCAAAGCTATCTTAATGATACCTTGTTTGTCATCATCTACAAACTTGAAGTTTGTGATATATCCTTGATCAAACAAAATCTGAGTCATTGCTCTTTTTGTGTTTGAACCCGGAATCTCTACTGCTTTCAACCCAGCCGAACTTCCGTTACGGATACGGGTTAAAAAATCTGCTATTGGATCTGTATTCATACTATTTTAATTGCGGTAACGGTTTTCAAAACATATTGAACCTGAAACCAGTTTATACTTTTTAAGGAGGGCAAAGATATAAAGACAAAAGATGAAAGGCAAATTTGCCCTCATCTTTATATCTATTTACCTTAAATGCTCTCTTTTACCAACTTGCTTTTTTAACACCTGGGATCTTACCATCTAAAGCCATTTCACGGAATGTTACCCTTGAAAGACCAAATTGACGCATATAACCTCTAGGACGACCAGTTAATCCACATCTGTTGTGAACCCTAACCTGAGCCGAGTTAGCAGGAAGTTTTTGCAATTTCATCATTGCATCCCACTTCGCATCTTGTGCTTCTTCAGATGTATCTGAAGATTTTAAGATCTTAGTTAACTCTGCACGTTTACTTGCGTAACGAGCTGCTAACTTTTCTCTCTTGCGCTCACGCGCTTTCATTGATTCTTTAGCCATCTCTTCTTATTTTTTTGTAAATGGGAATCCGAATGCATTAAGCAGCGCATGTCCTTCTTCATCACTGTCTGCAGTGGTAACGAAAGTAACGTCCATACCCATGATACGATTTACTTTATCGATATCAATCTCTGGGAAAATGATGTGCTCTTTAATACCCATATTAAAGTTTCCTCTTCCATCGAATCCTTTAGCGTTCACTCCTTTGAAGTCACGAGTCCTTGGTAAAGCAACCGCAATAAAACGATCTAAGAAGTTGTACATATTGTCACCTCTTAATGTAACTTTAGTTCCAATCGGCATCCCTTTTCTCAATTTGAAATTGGAGATATCCTTTTTAGAAATAGTTGCTACTGCTCTTTGACCAACGATACGCGATAAATCTTCTACCGCAGTGTCTACTAGTTTCTTATCAGCTACGGCATCACCGACACCTTGGCTAATCACAATCTTTGTTAGTTTCGGCACCTTCATTGAAGATTTGTAACCGAACTTTTCAGTTAAAGCTGGAATAATATCAGCTTTATACTGTTCACGAAGTCTTGGTGTATAACTCATACTATAATTCCTCCCCGGACTTTTTTGAATAACGTACTAATTTTCCTTCTTTGTTCAATTTACGACCAACGCGAGTTGCTTGACCATTGTGAACAATCATAAGGTTTGAAATGTGGATTCCTGCTTCCATTTCCACGATTCCTCCTTGAGGGTCTGCTGCGCTAGGCTTTTGATGTTTCTTAATAAGATTAACACCTCCTACTTTTGCACGCATCTTTTTCTTATCGATCGAAAGGATTGCTCCTTCTTGACCTGTAGACTCACCGCTAATTACCTTAACAGTGTCTCCAATTTTAATGTGTAATTTCTGTTGCATAACTTCAGTTCTTATAAAATTAAAGTACCTCTGGGGCTAATGAAACGACTTTCATAAAGTCAGCATCACGAAGCTCACGAGCAACCGGGCCAAAGATACGAGTTCCTCTCATCTCTCCTGTTGGGTTCAAAATAACGCAAGCGTTATCATCGAAACGGATGTATGAACCGTCTGGGCGGCGTACTTCTTTCTTAGTTCTTACTATTACTGCCGTTGCTACTGTTCCTTTTTTAACAGCACCTGAAGGCATTGCACTTTTTACAGTAACGACAATTTTATCTCCTACAGAAGCATAACGACGTTTCGTACCTCCTAAAACACGGATGCACAATACCTCCTTTGCTCCAGAGTTGTCTGCTACTTTTAGTCTTGATTCAGTTTGTATCATTACTCTTAATTATTTAGCGCGTTCAACAATCTCTACTAATCTCCAGTTCTTTGACTTCGAAAGAGGACGTGTTTCCATGATACGAACTGTATCACCTTCTCCACATTCATTTTTCTCATCGTGAGCTACGAACTTAGTAGTGTTCTTCACAAACTTTCCATACTTAGGGTGCTTTACCTTTCTTTCTACAGAAACAACAACAGACTTGTCCATCTTGTTGCTAGTAACAATCCCTATACGTTCTTTTCTTAAATTTCGCTTTTCCATTGTAAGCTTAATTTTGGAGACTCAAGCCTAGGCTTGAGCTTCTCTTTTAGTTAATTCTGTTTTCAATCTCGCGACAGTTCTTCTAACGTCTTTGATCTGCAATGGGTTTTCCATTGGAGCAACGGTATGAGACAATTTCATTTTTGCTAAAGTCTCGCTCGTTGTCGCGATTTGATCTTTAATGTCTGCGTCAGACATCTTTGTAATTTCTTGCTGCTTCATTTTCTAACTATTTTCCTGGTACTACAAAATCGTGACGCGTCACAAATTTACATTTAACAGGTAGTTTTTGTGCTGCTAATCGCATTGCTTCTTTTGCTGTTTCATATGACACTCCGTCACATTCGAAAAGAATTCGTCCTGGTCTGATAACTGCAACAAAGTGACTTGGAGCCCCTTTACCTTTACCCATACGTACTTCTGCTGGTTTTGCTGTAACCGGCTTGTCTGGGAAAATGCGGATCCATACTTTTCCCTCACGCTTCATATATCTAGTAACGGCGATACGAGAAGCTTCAATTTGACGGGATGTAAGCCATCCTGGCTCCAAAGTCTTTAGTCCGAAAGATCCGAAATCAACAGTACTCCCTCTATGAGCGATACCTCTGTTTCTTCCCTTCTGGGCTTTTCTAAATTTGGTTCTTTTTGGTGATAACATCTTTCTATGATATTAATTTTGTTCATAGTTTCGTCCCGATACCTATCGGGAGCTCGAAACTTCTATTTTTTTGGTCTTCTTTTACCTCCACCTGCACCACCTCCGTGCTGTCTTTTTCCACCTCCTTTTCCAGAAGCTTGACCGATGTTTGGTGATAAGTCACGTTTGCCATAAACTTCACCTTTCATAATCCATACCTTTATACCGATACGGCCATAAGTAGTGTGTGCTTCTGCCAAAGCGTAATCGATGTCAGCTCTGAACGTATGTAACGGAGTACGTCCATCCTTGTACATCTCTGAACGAGCCATTTCTGCGCCATTCAATCTTCCCGAAATCTTTACTTTGATTCCTTCTGATCCCATTCGCATTGTACTCGCGATGCTCATTTTGATTGCTCTTCTGAAAGAAATACGAGCTTCAATTTGACGAGCAATTCCATCTGCAACTAATCGAGCATCCAATTCTGGACGTTTAACCTCGAAAATGTTGATTTGAATTTCCTTTTTCGTCAACTTCTTCAACTCTTCCTTCAATTTGTCAACCTCTTGACCACCTTTACCAATGATTACTCCTGGACGTGCAGTGTTGATAGTAACGGTTACCAACTTCAGTGTACGTTCAATTATAATCTTAGCAATGCTTGCTCTAGATAAACGAGCTGTAAGGTATCTACGGATTTTGTCGTCTTCGACGATTTTATCTTTGTAGTCATTACCTCCATACCAATTAGAGTCCCATCCTTGGATGAAACCCAATCTATTTCCTATCGGATTTGTTTTTTGTCCCATTTATCTAAAATTATTCTGCGCTTTTAGCTTCATCGCTGTTCGCGACTTTAGCATCAACGATGAGAGTTACGTGATTTGATCTTTTTCTAATTCTATGCGCTCTTCCTTGAGGTGCCGGCTGAATTCTCTTCAACATTGCTGCACTATCAACTTGGATTTCCTTAACGTAAAGAGTAGTTTCCTCGATGTTTTGACCTTCATTCTTTGCTTCCCAATTGGCAATCGCTGAACGAAGTAATTTTCCAAGGCTAACTGATGCATCTTTAGCGTTATGCTGCAATACGTTTAGAGCTTTGTTTACCTCAACTCCTCTGATAAGATCTGCAACCAATCTCATTTTTCTAGGCGCAATAGGAGACTTGTTCAATTTCGCAAATGCGATTGACTTATTTGCCTCTTTTCTTGCTTCTGCCTTTAATCTTTTTCTAGCTCCCATAACTATCTTTTCTTATCTTTTTTATTCCCACCGTGACCACGGAAGTTACGAGTTGGAGCAAATTCTCCAAGCTTGTGACCTACCATGTTCTCTGTACAAAAAACAGGAATAAATTTATTACCATTATGAACTGCGAAAGTTAGTCCAACAAACTCAGGAGTTATAGTACTTGCTCTTGACCATGTTTTGATAACTTGCTTGCTACCTGAATCTGCTGCGTCATCTACTCGCTTCATAAGCTTGTAGTGCACAAAAGGTGGTTTTTTTAATGAACGACTCATATCCTAATTATTTTTTTCTTCTTTCAACAATAAACTTATTCGAATATTTTTTCTTCGAACGTGTCTTAAATCCTTTAGCAGGAATTCCGTTACGCGATCTTGGATGACCACCGGAGTTCTTACCTTCACCACCACCCATTGGGTGGTCGACAGGATTCATTACAACACCACGTACTCTAGGACGACGTCCTTGCCATCTCGTTCTTCCAGCTTTACCAGAAACAGATAGGTTGTGTTCAGAATTAGATACAGATCCGATCGTTGCTAAACAAGTTGTTAAGATCAGTCTAGTTTCACCAGAAGGCATTTTAACAATTGCGTAACGACCATCTCTTGCGTTCAGCTGAGCGTAAGTTCCTGCTCCACGAGCAATCGCTCCACCCTTTCCAGGCTTCATTTCGATATTATGAATCACAGTTCCCAATGGAATATCCGCTAAGAACATAGCGTTTCCAACATTAGGAGTTGCTTCAGCGCCAGACATTACTTTATCACCTTCCTTCAATCCTTCAGGGGCAACAATGTAACGTTTTTCACCATCTGCATAATACAACAAAGCGATACGTGCAGTTCTGTTCGGATCATACTCGATCGAATGAACAGTTGCAGGTACACCATGCTTTTCTCTTTTGAAATCAATTTCACGGTATCTTTGCTTGTGACCACCTCCAATATAACGCATGGTCATTCTACCGTCATTGTTTCTACCACCAGACTTACTACGACCTTTCACTAAGCTCTTTTCTGGAGCTTTTTTGGAAACATCAGAGTAATCACTAATGATTTTGTGTCTTTGCCCTGGAGTTGTAGGCTTGAATTTTTTAAGACCCATTTTTCTAGTACTTAAAAGTTATTAAATAAATCAATCGTCTCTCCATCTGCAACAGTAACAATGGCTTTTTTCCATTTTTTACTTGGTTGCTCAACGATACCTCTGTTTGTATACTTCGTAGAGGATTTCCCACCGCCATAATTCATGGTACGTACGTCAGTAATTTTGACTCCATACATGTTCTCGACGGCATTTTTAATTTCAATCTTATTAGCACTTCTATCTACAGCAAATGTGAAACGGTTAAAGATTTCGCTTTGTCCCGTTGCTTTTTCTGTAATGATTGGCTTTTTAATAATGTTCTTCATCTCTCAATTAGTTTAGAATCTTTTCGATTGCTTCAATTGAACTTTTAACCATAACAACTTTCCCTGCATTCAATACATCAAATGTATTCACAGAATCTGCTGTCACAACCTTTACTTTTTTAAGGTTACGTGATGACAAATAAACATTATCATTTTTTTCACCTAAGATCATAAGAACTTTTTCGTTCTCTAATTTCAAGTCACTGATTAAAGCTTTGAAATCTTTTGTTTTAATTGCATCCAATTTTGGATCTTCAATAACTAAGATATCGTTTGATTTAGCCTTGTGAGAGAAAGCTGACATACGCGCCAATCTTTTCGTTTTCACATTTAACTTGAAATGGTAGTTACGCGGACGAGGGCCGAATATACGTCCACCACCTACTCGAGTACCAGACTTGATACTACCAGCACGTGCTCCACCTGTTCCTTTTTGCTTCTTGATCTTTCTTGTAGATCCAGAGATTTCAGCTCTTTCTTTAGCCTTGTGCGTTCCTTGACGACGGTTGGCTAAATGTTGCTTAACATCTAAATAGATAGCGTGATCATTAGGTTCAATTCCGAAAACCTCTTCTGACAAGCTAACTTCTTTAGTCGTAGCAGCTCCTTTTGCGCTTGTTACTTTTAATTTCATTACTTCTCGATTAATACGGTTGAACCTTTAGATCCAGGAATAGACCCTTTCACTATTATTAAATTCTTATCTGCAAGAACTCTTAAGACTTGAAGGTTTTCCATTTTTACGCGCTCGTTACCCATTTGTCCACCCATTCGCATTCCTTTGAATACGCGTGCTGGATAAGAAGCTGCTCCAATAGAACCTGGTGCTCTTAGTCTGTTGTGCTGACCGTGAGTTGCTTGTCCAACACCAGCAAAATTGTGACGTTTGACAACACCTTGGAAACCTTTACCTTTTGATGTTCCTACTACAGCGACAAATTCACCTTCTGAAAAGATGTTTACGTCTACTGTATCTCCGAGATTAAGTTCCGAGAAACCTTTAAACTCAGCTAATCTAGACTTAGGGTCTGTCTTAGCTTTCTTAAAGTGACCTTTCATTGCGTTTGGAGTGTTTTTTTCCTTGCGGTCTCCAAATCCCAATTGAACAGCCTCGTAACCATCTCTGTCTTGTGTTTTAACCTGAGTTACAACACAAGGACCAGCTTCTATCACTGTGCATGGCATTGCTTTGCCCTCGGCACTGTATACGCTAGTCATTCCGACTTTTCTACCAATAATTCCTGGCATACTTTAACTATTATTTGTTTATAAACTTAATTTACTTACACTTTGATCTCTACATCAACACCACTTGGCAACTCCAAACGCATCAATGCATCAACAGTCTTAGAAGAAGAGCTGTAGATATCTAACAAACGTTTGTACGCACACAATTCGAATTGCTCACGTGCTTTTTTGTTAACGTGTGGAGATTTCAATACAGTATAAATTCTCTTGTGAGTTGGCAATGGAATTGGTCCACTAACAACAGCACCTGTTGACTTTACAGTCTTAACGATCTTCTCAGCTGATTTATCAACTAAATTGTGATCGTATGATTTCAATTTTATTCTAATTTTTTGATTCATCGTTTTCTTATTTAGCCGTTACACCTTTGATTTTTGCTACTATTTCTTCAGCAATATTTTTCGGAGCTTCAGCGAAGTGTGAGAATTCCATACTTGACGTTGCACGTCCAGATGACATTGTTCTAAGTTGAGTTACATAACCAAACATTTCCGATAATGGAATATCTGCTTTAACAACTTTAGATCCAGCTCTATCATCCATTCCTTTCATCAATCCTCGACGACGGTTAAGGTCACCTACGATATCACCCATGTTCTCTTCTGGCGTTACCACCTCCAAGTTCATCATTGGCTCAAGAAGTACTGGACTTGCTTTTGGTAATGCATGTTTGAATGCCAACTTAGCACACAACTCAAAAGACAAAGCATCTGAATCGACAGCGTGGAAAGAACCATCTGTCAATGTAACTTTCATTGCATCCATTTCGAAACCAGCAAGAATACCATTCTTCATTGAATCTTTGAATCCTTTTTCAACTGAAGGGATAAATTCTCTTGGAATGTTACCACCCTTAATTTTATTAACAAATTCTAATCCAGTTTTCTCAAGGTCGTCTTGAGGCTCAATTTTAATCACGATATCTGCGAATTTACCACGTCCACCTGATTGTTTCTTGAATACCTCTCTATGATCAACTGCAGCAGTAATATTCTCACGGTAGCTAACTTGAGGGGCACCTTGGTTCACCTCAACTTTAAACTCACGCTTCAAACGATCTACAATAATTTCCAAGTGCAACTCACCCATACCTGAGATAATTGTTTGTCCTGAATCTTCATCAGTTTTTACTTGGAAAGTAGGATCTTCTTCTGCCAATTTAGACAACCCAACACCTAATCTATCAGCATCCGCTTGAGTTTTAGGCTCAATTGCAACACCAATAACTGGATCTGGGAAATCCATTGATTCCAATACAATTGGGTGTTTCTCATCACACAATGTATCTCCTGTTTTAATATCTTTAAATCCAACGAACGCTGCGATATCCCCTGCTCCTAATTCTGGAACTTGGTTTTGTTTATCAGCGTGCATTTGGAAAATACGTGAAATACGTTCTTTTTTACCAGAACGAGCGTTCAACACGTAAGAACCTGCTTCCAATTTACCAGAGTAGGCACGAGTAAAACATAGACGACCTACGAAAGGATCCGTTGCAATTTTAAACGCTAAAGCTGCGAAAGGCTCATCAACTGATGGCTTACGTGACTCTTCTTCGTCTGTCTTAGGGTTTGTTCCAATAATTGCTTCAACATCCATTGGAGATGGAAGAATTTCCATAACCATATCCAACATTGCTTGAACTCCTTTGTTCTTAAATGCAGATCCACACATCATTGGTACAACTTTACCAGAGATAGTAGCTTCACGCAATGCATTCAAAATTTCGCGTTCAGTCAGAGAGTTTTCATCTTCGAAGTATTTCTCCATCAATGATTCATCAAATTCAGCAACTGCCTCAAGTAATTCACCTCTTAACTCACGAGCTTCATCGATAATGTCTTCTGGAATAGGAATTTCAGTGAAAGTCATACCCATATCTTCTTCACTCCATGTAATCCCTTTGAAGTTGATTAAATCAACAACTCCCATGAAATCATCTTCAGCTCCGATATTGATTTGTAATGGTAATGCATGGCTTCCCAACATTTCTTTAACCTGCTTACACACGTTTAGGAAATCAGCTCCTTGACGGTCCATTTTATTAACGAATCCAATTCTAGGAACATTATAGTTATTTGCTAGTCTCCAGTTAGTTTCTGATTGAGGCTCAACACCATCAACTGCAGAAAATAAGAATACTAAACCATCAAGTACACGTAAAGAACGATTTACCTCAACAGTAAAATCAACGTGACCTGGTGTATCAATAATATTTACATGGTATTCTTGATTACGGTAGTCCCATTTAAGAGTCGTTGCAGCAGAAGTAATTGTAATACCTCTTTCTTGCTCTTGCTCCATCCAGTCCATCGTAGCTCCACCATCATGAACTTCTCCAATCTTGTGATTTACACCACCGTAATAAAGGATACGCTCAGTCGTAGTAGTCTTACCAGCATCAATATGCGCAGCAATACCAATATTTCTTGTGAATTTTAGATCTCTAGCCATCTTGATTAAAATCTAAAGTGTGAGAACGCTTTGTTTGCCTCAGCCATTCTTAATGTATCTTCTTTCTTCTTGTAAGCAGCTCCTTCTTCTTTAGATCCAGCGATAATCTCTGCAGCTAATTTTTGGGCCATCGTTTTTTCGTTTCTCTTACGAGAATATCCGATCAACCATTTCATCCCTAATGAATGCTTACGTCCTTCACGAACTGGTGTAGGAATCTGGAAAGTAGCACCACCAACACGACGGCTACGCACTTCAACTGGAGGATTAATATTCTCCAATGCTTTCTTCCAAGTTTCTAATCCTGTTGCATCTTCTACTTTTGCGTCAACGATATCAATCGCTTCGTAAAATATTTTAAATGATAGGTTCTTTTTTCCATCCAACATCATGTTGTTGACAAACTTAGTTACTTGCTTGTCGTTAAACTTTGGGTCTGGAAGGATCGCTATCTTCTTCGCTTTTCTTCTTCTCATCTTCTTTTAAATCTTAAAAGGTTACTTCTTAGGTCTCTTAGCTCCATACTTCGATCGACGTTGTGTTCTTCCTTCAACACCTGCTGTATCTTCCGCACCACGAACGATGTGGTAACGTACACCTGGAAGATCTTTCACTCTTCCTCCACGTACTAATACTAACGAGTGCTCTTGCAGGTTATGACCTTCACCACCGATGTAAGCATTCACTTCTTTACCATTTGTAAGTCTTACTCTGGCAACTTTACGCATTGCTGAGTTTGGCTTCTTAGGTGTAGTGGTGTAAACCCTTACACATACCCCTTTACGCTGCGGACAAGAATCAAGTGCTGCTGACTTGCTTTTCTTTACCACCGCTGTTCTCCCTTTGCGAACTAATTGTTGGATAGTTGGCATAAAAATACTGTTACTTTAGTTAATAAATTCACTGTCCCAAAAACACTTTTCGGGCTGCAAAGATAGCAGGAAATTTTTATAAATCAAGGGATAACGGTAAAAAATGACACTTTTTTCACAATAACGTGTTTACATCTTTTTTTTACCTTTTCGTCGGTAAAATTATTCGACTATGAGGAATCGAATTTGAACTTTTCGATTGATTCAAAGATAGTGAACAAATAAAATAAATGAAACAGAAAATTCATTTTTTTAATAATTTTTCACCAATTTCTTAAGTAATTTACGAGCTAAAAAATGACCATAGATCAAATCGAAATATTAATTGATTATCATTGCCCAGCGAACTTTTTTCATTTCACCAATAACTAGTGCGCCAAATGAACGTTTTTAAGAGCTTCTCAGGAAAGATTTTGATATTACTATCGTTCATCTTTTGCCTGGCCGCAATTCAACGCATAGACAAGTTGAATTCAAGCCCTAATCGCTGCTTAACCGTTGCCGATGGGTTTGGATACTACATGTACCTGCCACATTTGTTTGAAAAAGGCTCTTTAGAGATGACGCCAGAGTGGGCTCAAGAAATTCAAGACAAGCACTGCCAAGAGTTTCCGGTTTATCAATTGGCCCAGCGTCAAAATGGGAACTACATTGACATTTATCATATTGGCCTGTCCTATATATACCTTCCTTCTTATCTTGTTGGAGATACCGTTGCACGGTCTTCGGGATATGAAAGAGACGGATTCAGTACTCCATATCACGTCGCGTCGATAATAAATATTTTGCTTTTCATTCTTCTTGGTCTGGTTTACTTCCGCAAACTATTACTGATGTTTGCATCGGACAATTCGACTGGATGGACCCTATTAGTGATCTATTTAGGAACCAACCTCCTCGTAACATTTACCAGACAATATGATTTGCCGCATTTGTATTTATTTGCGCTTAACTCTATTTTCTTGTATCACTTTTTCAAGTTCTCAAAAACCAAAAACAAACGGAACTTAATTTATGCAGTTGTAATTTTTGGACTTGCATCAAGTATTCGTCCGACTCAAGTTCTTATCGGATTGATCCCACTGATTTTCTTAGCTAAAGAATACGGAAACACAAAAAAATTCTGGAAATCAATTCTTCTTTTTCCATTGTTTTCGTTGCTCTGGAACATTCCACAGATTATTTATTGGTATTCCGTCGGAGGAGAATTGATAACGCCAAACCTTCACACTGAAGACATTGCCTTGACAGACCCTAATATCTTAGATTTTCTAATCTCCTACCGAAAAGGATGGCTGCTTTATTCACCACTGTTTCTATTAACTCCTTTCGGACTTTACCTTTTGTATAATAAAAACAGAAGACTATTCTGGGCTTCATTAAGTTTCATTCTACTCTACATTTACATCATGTGTTCCTGGGAAACATGGTATTACGCGACCTCTTTCGGTTCACGGGTGATGGTCGACATCTATCCAATTATAGGTTTGGTCATTGCTGTATTCCTTGCATCGATTCGCAACAAACTTTGGCTCTCTGGGGTTGCTCTATTCTCTATCATTTGCCTTTCACTCAATCTTGTACAAAGCAAACAAATGGATCTTGGATATCTGCATGGAGAGCGGATGACTGGAGAACATTATTGGTACATTTTCGGACGGTTGGACATTCCTAAATACGAACAGAGCAGATTGCTGATTGACAAATCGAACTTGGGCTGGATTGGAATTCAAAAGAAGTTTCCATATCCGAGTCGAAAAATAATTTCAAGGGAAATTTTCTGCTTAAAAAAACCAATACGTTCAATTCCTACCAAGGATCTAACAATTGGAAGGATTAACATTCTTGAACTTGTTGAAACGGATGAAACAATGTTTGAGGTGCGAATAAAAGCAAAGACCTCGAACAAAAACTTGAGCTCCTTATTGAGAATGGAGGCTGTTAGTTCATATAACGTCTACGGATGGAGGGATTTTGAGGTTTCTCAAAAATTGAGTGAAACTGAATTTACAACATTGATTTGGAAATACAACCTTCCGGAGGTGCGACACGCAAATGACGAAATGCAAATTTACCTGGACAATGACGCAAGTGTTTCAGTTGAATTGGAGGAATTTACGATCATCGCGCACTCTTTGATAAGAAAATAAAAGCCCTCTTAGAAAACAAGAGAGCTTTTAAAATGATTTTAACAAGATGAATTCTCGCTTAAAATAGTGATAGTGTAGTACGGCTATAGTAAAAGTATTTTTACTTCAGCGAAACCAAATCTACAAAAATTAAACTTCACTTTTACACGTAATTTTACGTGGTTACTATTAAAAGGAGCAATTTTTCAAAAAAAAGATAGTACCTTTTCGGACAATCTCTCATTTATATATTGTAAGATTTGATCTTAATTTCTGTACATCGTTGCCTTAACAGCTTTAACAATTCTTTCTACATTTGGCAATGCCTCGGCAATAAGCGTTGGTGAATATGCAAATGGTGTATCAGTTTGAGTAACTCTCATAACCGGTGAATCTAAATGATCAAATGCGTAGCGTTGCACGTGATATGCTATTTCAGAAGAAATAGATGCTAATGGATGCGCTTCTTCAACAACTACACATCTGTTCGTCTTTTTAACCGACTCAACAACTGCTGGATAATCAATTGGCCTAACCGTCCTTAAATCAACAATCTCGCAAGAGATCCCTTCTTTCTCCAATACATCTGCAGCTTCTTGAGCCGTCTTAATTATTTTTCCAAATGTAACAATCGTTACATCAGTACCTTTTCTTTTGATATCAGCAACACCTATCGGTATAATATACTCTCCTTCAGGAACTTCTCCTTTGTCTCCATACATTTTCTCTGACTCTAAAAAAACCACCGGGTCATTATCTCTAATTGCAGCTTTCAATAAACCTTTCGCATCGTATGGATTCGAAGGCGTTATCACTTTCAACCCGGGGAATTGCGCGTAAAACGCTTCAAAACTTTGCGAGTGTGTCGCTCCCAATTGACCAGCAGGTCCATTTCCCCCTCTAAATACGATCGGACAATTAAATTGACCTCCTGACATCTGAAGCATTTTCGCAGCACTGTTGATTATTTGATCCGCAGCTAAAATCGCAAAGTTCCAAGTCATGAACTCAACAATAGGCCTAAGACCGTTCATTGAAGCACCAACTGCAATTCCAGTAAATCCTAACTCGGCAATCGGAGTATCAATAACTCTTTTTGCTCCAAACTCCTCAAGCATTCCTTGGGATACCTTGTAAGCTCCGTTATATTCAGCCACTTCCTCTCCCATCAAAAATACGTTCTTGTCTGCACGCATTTCTTCATTCATCGCTTCTCTAAGGGCTTCTCTAAATTGTAACGTTTTCATGATCTTGTGTCTAATGTTATTCCTCAAATTAAATTGGGTTGCCAAATGTAATAATTTTCGAAATATCAAAATATAAATTCTTCCACAACTTTAAATCTAAAATATGCAATATTTGGAAATCTGTGAAGGAATGAACGAACTAAATAGAAATCGGTTAAAATCCACATAATTCCTTTCTTTTTAGATAATGATCTCATCAATCTTTCCTACCACCGCCAAACCTGCACTTCTTCCTATGTCTTCAAAAATTACTTTCCCTGTTTTTTATCAATTAATTTAATCTCAAGAACGGCGGTCATGCCTTCCTTAACATTTCCATCCATGAAGCCTAAAATCGGAGACGCTAGCTCTGTGGCTTCACTTCTAATTGCATTTATATGAAGAATGTATTTCGGGTTTTTCATTTTTATTTCAACCGTCTTCTCATCTGCAAAAGAACGAATGAGTTTTGAAGCGTTATACGCAGTGAATCGGATCAATTTTCCGTCCAACCATAGGCCAGCAATAAACCCGACAAATTTTCTTTTTGCGAAAGGTATCTTTGCCACTGACGACTCAAGGGAAATCCCTTCTTTACTAAAATGATTGGATTGCATCCAGAAATAAGCAATAGGGAACGAGCGTCCCCAGTCCTTTTCCATGTAACCTCCCATTATTAAAGTCAATCTCCTCACCGTCAATTGTAAGACTTCCTTTTATAGAATGGTCCATACTTAATATACCGTGATAACATTCCATGAAAGGCATAAATGAGAAGGGACCCATAATTCCTGGTGAATACCCCTTTTTACGCCATGGAACTTGATTTGAGAATTCGACTTCACCTTTAAAACCTTGCATATCAAGCCGTAATTTTTAGGATGAAAAGTAATTTCCTTCCATGTTTAATTCAAAATCACCTTTTCCACTTCGAAAGAACCTGAAGGGAATTTTATATAGTCCGCTTTCAGTTTTTTTCCGCCGAGCACTTGAATGAAGGCTTGCTTTTTGCCATTTTCATCCAATGCGATCCCTGGAACAACATCTATAGCAAACTGTTCGTCTGCACTGACCGTTTTATAATACCATCCTTCAAAAAAAATGATCTTCCCCAGCTATGATAGTGTTCGGGATTATATAAGGATTGAATTTTTTTAATGATCAATTGTGATAGCTAATATGCGATTACAATTAAGGTAACAAAGTAGCGTTAACAAGGACATAAACAAAACAGCCCATCGAGAAGTCAGCTGGCTTTCAGATGCCTAAAACTCTCTCGTGAAAAACACCAATTAACTCTCATAATATAGGCGCTTGAACTTGATTGCATGACTTTTGATCGTTGGAATATATTTTCCTCTGAAACTTCACTTCCAATTTTCTTATCATAACTCTTCGAGACATTCGAGACATTCATGCTCCGTTCCAGAAATGGAAATCCTAACACAATTCAGAATTTTATTTGTCGCTATCATCCCGTTAAAGAATGAATAATGCTTCTTTAACGAAATATTTCTAAACGTAAAACTTGAACTAGACATTACGTTGAACCCTAAGATTACTGTATATCTTGTTTTGGATTTCCGGTTTCCGGTTTAACGGAAAATGAACAAAGGACATGTCAACGTAAACCTTTTGAAACTACAATTAAGCATGAGAACTTCAATTTTTTTACAAAAAAAATTAGGTTGCGCTAAAGGATTAGACAAAGGTAAAAGAACTAAAGTTTAGTTGCATTTAGACTCAAACCAACCTCTGTATTTGAGAATGCTCCAATACAATAAGTATATTTTTGATTAATATGAATTGAAGGTATTCCGTCATTAACTATCCACACCCCCATATAAGTTGTAGAGTTCTCAATAGAACACTCTGCGTAAATTAAACCATCATTAGTAAACCTAAATTCGAACAATGAGCCGTCGACAAAATCAACTAGCATTAGATCATTAGTTAAGCTGGTCAATGTCCCAATATATGTTGTGTCAACGGAGTGATACACTTCAAAAGCGTCTTTATAATCAACTTGACATTCAATCGAGTAATTGCCCTCTAATCCCACCAAGTAACCTGTATCAACCGGAATTGTATTCGTTGGCTTATCGCAAGAACACAAAGCTAGCAGTGCGATTGATAAGACTAAAAGCTGTGTACGAAGATTCATAAGCTAAATTATAATATGAGTTGTTGAACGTGACCTCGTTAAATTTAGTATTAAATCATAAGATTAATTCTCAATAAATCCTTTAAAATGCGCCTATAATTTCTTAAATTCGCAATCGATTTAAAGAAAAATCCCTTATGAAAATTCTTGTATGTATAAGTAAGTCTCCAGACACAACTTCAAAGATTGCTTTCACTGATGGTAATGCGAAGTTTGATGAGAATGGAGTTCAATATATTGTTAACCCGTATGACGAGTGGTATGCTCTTGTTCGTGGCTTGGAACTTAAAGAGGCAAATGGTGGAACTGTAAGCATCATCACTGTTGGTCGAGCTACAGACGACGCGGTTATTCGAAAAGCATTGGCGATTGGAGCTGATGAAGCAGTTCGAATTGACGCTGATCCTACAGACGCTTATTATGTTGCAATGCAAATTTCCGAGTACGCTAAGTCGAATGGTTTTGATTTGGTATTAACTGGAAAAGAAACGATCAATTACAATGGTTCTCAAGTTGCTGGCATGATAGCTGAAGGAATGGGGTTACCATTTATCTCTCTTGCATCTAAACTAGACATCAACGGAACAACAGCGACTTTGGAAACTGAAATCGTTGGAGGTGTCCAAGTTGTTGAAGCTGAATTACCTCTTGTTGTTTCATGCGCAAAAGGAATGGCTGAACAGCGAATCCCAAACATGAGAGGAATTATGGCAGCTAGAACAAAGCCTTTGAACGTAATTCCTGCGGCTGAAGTTGACACTTTAACTTCTTTCGAAAGTTATTTACTTCCAGATGCTAAATCTGAATGCAAGATGATCGACCCAGAAAACATGGACGAGTTAGTAGAGTTGCTTCACAACGAAGCGAAAGTTATTTAATCCCATTTAGAATATGTCAACATTAGTATATATCAATAGCAACAATGGTCTTGCAAAAAGTGCTTTGGAAGCCGTTACGTACGGAAAGAAATTAGGAGGTGATGTAACTGTAGTGACTTGTGGTTCTGCAGATGCCTCTACATTATCTCAATTAGGAGAATATGGAGCTTCGAAAGTGATGGTCGATCGATCAGTAACTTCGAATGATGCGCAACAAATTTCAAATGTAGTTCAAACAGCTGCTGATAGCGTTGGAGCAACTACAATAGTATTCTCTCATGATTTAATAGCAAAAGCGGTTGCGCCGAGATTATCGGTTAGATTGAAAGCTGGATTGGTGAGTGGAGCAATTGCAATTCCTGAAGGAAATACTGTTAAAGTGAATGTTTTTTCTGGTAAAGCTTTTGGAAATGTAAAAATTTCAGGAGGCAAAAAAATCATATCATTACTTCCAAATAGCATCCAACCAGAAACAGGAGGATCTATTTGTGGAGTTGAGGAGTTCAATGGAAATGCTGGCGAAGCAAAAATTAAAGTGCTCGAAACAAAAAAGCCTGAGGGAGAAATTCCATTACCAGAAGCTGAATTAGTAGTATCCGCAGGAAGAGGCTTAAAAGGTCCAGAAAACTGGGGAATGATTGAAGATTTAGCAGCATCACTTGGAGCAGCCACAGCTTGTTCAAGACCTGTTGCAGACATCGGATGGAGACCTCACCACGAACATGTTGGACAAACAGGTGTAGCCATTCGGCCAAACTTATATATTGCTGCCGGAATTTCAGGAGCGATTCAGCATTTGGCTGGAGTAAATGGTTCTAAAGTAATCGTTGTCATTAACACTGACTCGGAGGCACCATTCTTCAAAGCTGCCGATTACGGTGTAATTGGAGATGCATTTGAGGTAATCCCTCGATTGAATGAGGCAGTTAAAAAATTCAAGGCATCTAACTAATTTATGCTTAGAAGTATTATTTTTACATCAATTGGGGAAGCCTAAATCGCTTCCCTAATTTTTTTTTAGGATAACCTATTAAACGTTAAATGGAAAAAGTTAAGCTTGAAATTGTAGGACTTTCTTACAGCCAAACGCAGTCTGGTGCTTATGCATTGGTATTGTCAGAAGTTGAAGGGAATAGAAGACTTCCAATTATTATTGGTGGATTCGAGGCGCAAGCTATTGCTATTGAGTTGGAAAAGATGGCCCCTACTCGTCCATTAACACATGATTTATTCAAAAATTTTGCAACAACATTCAATATAGAAGTACAAGAAGTCATTATTTATAAGCTTGTTGAGGGCATATTTTATTCAAAATTAATTTGTGTTCGCGAAGGTGAAACCGTCGAAATTGATGCAAGAACTTCTGATGCTATCGCAATTGGAGTTCGTTTTGATTGTGATGTTTACACGTATGAGAACATCCTTTCAAGCGCTGGAATTTTATTGGACGAAACCTCGATGGAAGACGACGATTTAGTTGTTGAGAATGTTGAAGAACAAGAAGCTGCAGGAGATACAATTGAAGCTATTTCTAATGAAGAACTTCACAACAGATTAAATCAAGCAATTGATAATGAAGACTACGAATTGGCTTCAAAAATAAGAGACGAAATCAACAAGCGAGAAGCTTAAAATGAATAGACTTCAGGCTTGAATTGCCTTTGCTTGATGAGTAATAATTGCTACGAATCAACCTTTCACTATGGGAATCAAATTCAGATTAACAGTCCTAAACTTTCTAGAATTCTTTGCTTGGGGTGCTTGGCTCCTATCAGCAGGGTCTTATATGTACGTGAGTTTAAACTTCTCTGGAATCCAAATTGGTGCTGCATATGCGACAATGGGATTCGCTTCTGTTTTTATGCCCGCGTTAATGGGCATTGTAGCTGACAAATGGATCAGTGCTGAGAAAATATTAGGAGTGTCACATTTAATTTTATCTGGACTATTAATCGCCCTAGCAAATGCAACAGACTTCTATTCATTCTACCCATTAATTTTCCTTGTTTCTATGTTTTTCATGCCTACAATTGGCTTGAACAGATCCATTTCGTTTGGAACTCTAGAGAATCGACAAATGGACATGGTAAAAGATTTTCCTCCGATCAGAGTTTGGGGAACAGTAGGATTCATTCTCGCTGCGTGGCTCGTTGACTTCTTGGAATATGGAATTACACCAAATCAATTTTATGTTAGCGCAGGAGCTTCCTTTATACTAGGGGTTTATGCTTTCACTTTACCAAGAGTCGGTATTCAAGAGACATCAGAAAAAAAGACTTTTGTGGAGTCTTTAGGACTTAACGCATTTGCGTTGTTCAAAAAGAAAAAAATTGCAATTTTCCTTATCTTCTCTATGCTACTTGGATGCGTTTTACAAATATCAAACATGTGGGGCGACGGATTTTTACAAGATTTTAGAGGAGAATACCCAGATTCATTTGTTGTAAAACATTCTTTGGTCTTTATCTCATTTTCGATGGTTTCAGAGGCGTTATTCATCCTTTCTATTCCATTCTTCTTAAAGAAATTTGGGATAAAAAAAGTCATGCTTTTGAGTATGTTGGCTTGGGTTTTGCGATTTGCCTTTTTCGGCATAGGCGATCCAGGAAGCGGATTCATTTTCTTAACATTATCAATGATTATTTACGGAATGGCGTTCGACTTTTTCAATATCTCCGGTTCGATGTTTATGGCAAAAGAATCTTCTCCTTCAATCAGATCTAGTGCACAAGGATTGTTCATGCTGATGACGAACGGATTAGGAGCCATTATTGGGGCATACGGAAGCGGATATATCGTTGATCTTTACACCGGAGCTGATGGGATGAAAGACTGGTCAACAATTTGGTACATCTTTGCTCTATATGCTCTTGTCGTAACCATTGCGTTTGCATTCGTCTTTAAATACAAGCACGATCCAGAGGAACTTGGTGCCGTCAAACATTAATCGCTACCTTAATGGAATTGATCAATCAAATTTTTGATATTCAATCAAACGAAGATTTCGAAAAAGTAGCATTAGAAGTTTATTCATTCCAAAAGGAAAACTGTTCGGTTTATTCAGAATATTTAAACGCGTTGAATAAACCCGAGCCTACCAAAGTTTCCGAAATCCCTTTTTTGCCCATCTCTTTTTTCAAATCGCATAAAGTCATATCTGGAGACTCGCAAGAACAGGTTCTTTTTAAAAGTAGTGGAACGAGTGGCGAACGATCTCAACACTTCGTTTTGGATACCGAACTTTACAAGAAATCATTTACTGCGATTTATAAGGATCAAATTGGAGATCCAAAAGACCAAGTAATACTAGCTCTTCTTCCTAATTATTTAGAACAAGGAGAATCAAGCCTGGTGTATATGGTCGATGAATTAATCAAGCAAAGTAAATCACCCCATTCTGGCTTCTTTTTAGAGAACCATTTGGATTTATTATCGAATTATGAACAAGCAATTGCTGCAGGAAAACCGATTATAATCTTCGGTGTGTCGTATGCTTTACTTGATCTAACTGAATTAAAGCCAAACCTATCAGAGGCCACGATTATTGAAACGGGAGGCATGAAAGGCAGGCGTAAAGAGCTTTCTAAGAAAGAACTTCATACAGCTTTGAAAAAAGGATTTAACTGCGAGACCATTTCTTCTGAATACGGAATGACTGAATTATTATCACAATCGTATAGCAACTCAGATGGAAAGTTTGATCAACCTGCTTGGATGAAAATTTGGATTCGAGACATCAACGACCCATTTTCCTATGTCAGAGAAGGAAAATCAGGAGGGATAAACATCGTTGACTTAGCAAATTTGAATAGCTGCTCGTTTATCGCAACGCAAGACCTTGGGAAAATGACAAATAATCAGTTTGAAATTTTGGGACGGTTTGATAATTCCGATATTAGAGGTTGTAATTTGTTAATAGAGTAGTTTTATGAAAGCATTTCAGTTCAGTACTATATTGCTCAGTTTATTTCTAATTGCTTCCTGTTCTAGTCCAGAAAAACCGGGGAGCGAAGAGGACATGTTTGTGTCCGCATTTGTAGAGATCACTCTTGACAGAGTTTTAGACTCAGGCCTTAAAGGCGATATCAAAGAAGATCTCTTTATGCATTCTCTAATTACGGAGACATTTAGAATTGAACTTCTCGACTGAATAATAAGTCTTCGAAAGGATTGATTATCTTTAACACAGATTTTTAAAAATGAGCACTCAAACAATATTAATTCTCGTAATCATAGGGCTCTGTGCAGGAATTCTAAGCGGATTCGTTGGTGTTGGTGGCGGAGTCATCATAGTACCAGCTTTAATTTACGTTTTAGGGATGTCGCAATTCGAGGCTCAAGGAACCAGCCTTTTTGTTCTGCTTTTGCCCGTTGGAGTTCTGGCAGTCATGAATTACTCCAGACAGGCAAGCATCAATTGGAAATTTGGATTGATCATCGCATTGACTTTTGTAGTCGGAGGGTTTGTAGGTTCGAAAATCGCGCTTAAAATAAATCCCGCTTACGTAAAGCTTATATTTGGAGTCCTGATGGCCTACGTATCAATTAGAATGATCATGTCGGGCATAAACACATTTTCAGATGAATCTTGAAATAAAAGAGAAAATAAAAGGATTATCGGCTAAGCTTAAAGCAAAGGTTTTGTTGCATAGGGAACATTTGCATGCCAATCCCGAACTTTCATACAAGGAATATGAAACAATGGAATATGTTTCTAAAGCACTTATTCAACTCGGGATTTCTCATGAGAAAGGAGTTGGTAAAACGGGGGTCGTCGCAATAATCAGAGGTGATCACCACTCAGCCGATCAAACTTGCGTTGGGTTAAGAGCAGATCTCGATGCCTTGCCAATTCAAGAAGAAAACGATATAAAATGCAAATCTAAAGTTGATGGAGTAATGCACGCTTGTGGGCACGATGTTCATACTTCAATATTACTTGGAACGGCAGAAATATTACACAACTTACGAAACGAATTACCACACCCTGTCAAACTCGTTTTCCAACCGGGAGAGGAACAAAATCCAGGTGGTGCGACATTAATGATCCGAGATGGAGTTTTAGAAAACCCTTCAGTCTTTAAAATGTTCGCGCTTCATGTTTTTCCAGACATGGAAGTCGGAAGAGTTGGTTTTAGGGAAGGTCTTTACATGGCTTCTTGTGATGAAATTCATGCCACTATTCACGGAGTTGGAGGTCATGGTGCAACACCGCATAAATGTATTGACCCCATTCTAATTGGAGCAGAAATTGTGACTTCATTGCAACAAATCGTAAGCAGAAAATGTGATCCTAAAACTCCATGCGTACTTTCATTTGGACATTTTGAAGCTTTAGGAGCAACAAATATAATTCCATCAAGTGCTCATTTAAAAGGAACGTTCCGAACGATGGATGAACCATGGAGAGCCAAGGCTCTGGAGCTTATCCGAATGAGCATGGAAAAAATCACTGAAGCATCAGGTGGACGATTGGAATTGAATATTAGTAAAGGCTATCCGTATTTGGAAAACGACCCTGAAACAACACGTGCAATGAAAGCAGTTGCCATTGACTTTCTTGGCGAAGATAAAGTTGATGATTTGCCTATTCGATTAACAGCTGAGGATTTCTCTTATTATTCACAAGAGATTCCTGTTTGTTTTTTCAGGCTCGGAGTCCGCAATGAAGACAAGGGAATTGTTTACGGAGTGCACCATCCAAAATTCAATATTGATAACGATTCACTGGAAATCGGGATGCAAATGATGTCATTAGCAGTTTTTTCTTAATTTCACGGTGTTGAGCAAACTACTTTACATATCTATCGCGGTATTACTACTTGCCTCATGTTCTAGAGTTAAGAAATCTCAAAAGAGAATTCAAGGAACATGGGAAATCGTAAGCTACCGCCAAACCGACGTTGCTGGATTCACAGAATTTTATGAAGCAGCAGGTACAATCACTTTTGATGAAGATACTGATAATACGTTCATGTATGTTGAAGATTACACCTACCAAGGAGCTTCAGGTCCTGTAATTGTTCAGAGATCTGGGATTGGAACTTTCACCAATGACTTGGGAATGGACCATCAATTGGACTTTGTTCATCCGGTGCCAATGACATTGAATAATTGTACATTCCGGTTAATTACCAAAGACGATTTAAAGATTGAACAGCGTGGAATTCAATTCACGCACATGTTAGTCTTGAAAAATGATTAGTTCGCCATTTCGCTCATAAATTTGATCCACATGAGACGTAACTCTTCTTCAGAATAATCTCCATCAAATTCGTCGTAGGCTTCTTTTAAATCATCTGTTTCAGCTTCAGAGAAATAATCATAGATCTCTTCTTGATTATCTTCATCTAGGATATCATCGATGTAATAGTTGATATTAACCCTAGTTCCAGAATGAACAATCGCTTCGATCTCATCAATAACTTCATCTACTGATTTTCCTTGAGCCCGACCAATATCTTCCAAAGGGAGTTTGCGGTCTATGTTTTGAATTAGCTGAACTTTAAGTCCTGATTTGTTCACGACCGACTTCACAACCATATCCTGAGCACGTTCAATACTGTTGTCATCAACGTGTTTCTGAATTAGCGCAGTGAACGGTGCACCATATCTAACGGCTTTACCATTTCCTACACCCTGAATGTTTGTCAATTCTTCAATCGTCACAGGATATTGCCAACACATGTCTTTTAGGGACGGTTCCTGGAAAATAACAAATGGTGGAATCCCTTTTCGCTTGGAAAGGCTTTTACGTAAATCCATCAATTGATCGAAAAGAACTTCATCAAATGCAGCCCCCTTTCCTCCTGTTGTGATATCGTCATCGCTGTCAACTACCAAATAATCACGCTCTTGAATTAACATAAACGGCTTTGGGTTCTTCATGAACTCACGCCCTTGCGCCGAGATTTTCAATACTCCATACGTTTCAATATCTTTTATCAAGAATCCTGTAACAACAGATTGACGGATTACCGCATTCCAAAAATGCTCATCCTTGTCCTTACCAATTCCAAAAAGTTCATGCGAATCGTGTTTATAAGCAGAAACATCATTGTTATTGGTTCCTGCCAAAAATGCACAATAATGCTTTGACTTCTGAGTTTCCTTTAAGGCATCAACGGAACGAAGAAGGTTCAATACGTATTCGCCTCCTTCATGCTTGTCTTTTGGATACTTGCAGTTATCGCATTTTTCATTGCAATTTGACTCGTCGTACTCTTCTCCAAAATAATGAAGAATCATTTTTCTACGGCAAACCGAAGTCTCTGAATACGAAGCAATTTCGTTTAACAATTGACGGCCAATTTCTTGTTCGGCAACCGGTTTTCCTTGAAGGAATTTCTCCAGTTTCTCAACGTCCTTATAGCGATAAAACGAAATACATTCGCCTTCTCCTCCATCTCGTCCAGCACGACCAGTCTCCTGATAATAACTTTCCAACGATTTTGGAATATCGTGATGGATCACAAAACGAACATCTGGTTTATCGATCCCCATTCCAAATGCAATCGTTGCAACGATAACATCTACATCTTCCATTAAGAACATGTCTTGATGCCTTGCTCTCGTAACGGCATCCAAACCTGCATGATACGGTAGCGCATTGATTCCATTCACCTGCAACAGTTCAGCTATTTCCTCAACCTTCTTCCGACTCAGGCAATAAATAATTCCGCTTTTACCGGCTTTCGTTCTTATGTATTTTATGATTTGCTTTTCAACCTCCTTTTTAGGGAAGATTTGATAATATAAATTATCCCTATTAAATGACGATTTGAATACTTTTGCATCCGTCATGTTCAAGTTTTTCTGAATATCACCTTGAACTTTAGGTGTAGCAGTTGCCGTTAAGGCAATAATAGCCACATCGGATATCTTCTCGAAAATTTCTCTTAACCTTCTGTACTCTGGCCGGAAATCATGTCCCCATTCTGAGATACAGTGCGCTTCATCAATTGCAAAAAATGAAATTTCCACTCCCCTAAGAAAATCAATATTCTCTGCTTTAATTAAGGACTCAGGAGCAACATATAGCAACTTCGTTTTACCGTCTGTGATATCTTGCTTAACGCGTGTAATATCCGTTTTTGATAAAGACGAGTTTAAAAAGTGAGCAATTGAATCGTCGTCACTAACATGACGAATTGCATCCACTTGATTTTTCATCAAAGCGATCAAAGGAGAAACAATAATCGCCGTTCCTTTAGACATTATCGCGGGAAGCTGGTAACACATTGATTTCCCTCCACCCGTTGGCATAATCACAAAGGTGTTATTTCCAGCTAGAACATTATGTATGATTGCTTCTTGATCTCCTTTGAAACTATCAAAACCAAAAAATGATTTTAAGGCCTTTTTTAAATCCATTATTGAATTAAGGTTTGTTGTTATTCGTTTGTTGTAATTACTATCTAAAATACTAAAAAATGAAACACGACCGCCGATAATTCATTAAAATAAGACCGAAAGATAAAGTTCGTTGAAAATTGAAAACTAGCGCAAGTTATTGGACTTGAATTGCTATTTTTGAACCTCGAAATGGAACCAGAAAAAAAAATGTCATTTTTGGACCACCTTGAAGAGCTGAGGTGGAGAATAGTAAAGTCAGCAATTGTGATTGTCATATTCGCTGTTACGCTTTTTTCTTTGCAAACATGGATTATGGAAAACCTCTTTCTTTCCATGCAGAAACCGAGTTTCATCACCTTCCGATTGATGTGCCAGTATTTCAATATTTGTGTTGAAAGCATTGCAATAGATACTCAAAGTATCGAAATGACAGGCCAATTTTCCTACTCATTAATGATGAGCATAATGGGAGGTTTTGTTCTTGCCTCCCCCTTTATATTTTTTCAAATCTGGTCATTTGTAAAACCCGGATTAAAACAGAACGAAAAAGGAATTGCGGGTGGAATTGTTGTCTACGTCAGCATTTTATTTTTTCTAGGGATCTCCTTCGGTTATTTTGTTGTTGCTCCACTTTGCGTTCAATTCTTTGGCAACTACGTTATAAGTGATGACATTAAGAACAATTTTACGATCAACTCTTATTTGGGATTGGTTCTTTCAACGATATTCTACACCGGACTTTTATTTTTATTGCCTGTTGTTTCTTACTTATTCACAAAGTTAGGTGTCGTTTCTTCAGACTTTTTGAAAAAATACCGAAAGCATTCAATTATTGGGATTCTTATTTTGTCTGCATTAATTACTCCACCCGACCTAATCAGTCAAGTCATTGTGGGGATTCCAATTGTACTTCTTTACGAGGTTGGAATATTTGTTTCAAAACGTGTTGAGAAGAAATCAAAAAATCAATAAACAATTCGCGCTTTTAGTGATTTTCTTCGTTAATTTATAGGATATAAAATCTCTAATGAAAACTGTTTTAATCACCTTTCTACTTATGCTGCCGCTATTATCTGTGGCTCAAAAAACAAAAGTAGAAGGAATAGTAATGGACGGACTTATTGGAGAACCACTTCCATTTGCAAAGGTCCAATTTCAAAATTCAAAAATTGGAGTTTACACAGATAGTGTTGGCCATTACATGCTCGAAACGTATTACGCTACTGACTCTCTTGTGTTTACATTTATCGGATATGTTAAAAGCACAGTATTCATTAACAAAGATGAATCTCAAGAAGTCAATATTACACTGAATGTTCTTCAATCAGATGTTGCTGCTGTATTTGTTCGGCCACCTGACGAATTGCCTTCTACTCGCTTGCACAAAAGGATAATTGCGAACAAACCGATTAACAATAAGGAGAAGCTTGCGTCCTATGAATATGAAGTTTATAACAAAGTTCAACTTGATGTAAATAATATCGGAGCTAAATTTAAAGAACGTGGCTTGGTTAAGCGCCTTGATTTAATCATGGAGTACCTCGATTCTTCGGATAATGGAACCAGTTTATTGCCCGTCATTTTAAGTGAATCTGTTTCCGATTTTTATTACAAAAAAGATCCGAAAAAGAAAAGAGAAGTTATAAAGGCAACGAGAATCAGCGGGGTTGAAAACCTGCAAATGAACCAATTCCTTGGCGACATGTATTTAGACGTCAACATTTACGACAACTACATCCCGCTTTTCAATAAGTCATTTATAAGTCCTGCCGCAAATTTCGCGCGAAATTTTTACAAATTCTATTTGGAGGACTCAACATTTATTGGTGAGCAATGGTGTTACAAGTTACGTTTTGCCCCAAAGAGAACTGGAGACATGACGTTTGAGGGCGAAATGTGGATCCACGATACAACATACGCTGTCAAACGTTTTAAAGCGAATATCTCACCTTCCACGAATATCAATTATGTTCAAGGACTTTATATTGAGCATGAATTTGAATTGGTTGCACCTGAAGTTTGGATGCTTGTCAGTGAAAAGATGATTGCAGATTTGAATATTGCAAAAAAGGCGAAAGTTTATGGCTTTTATGGAAGAAGGTATTCGACTCGAGAGAATTATGTCATCAACGAAGTTCGCCCACCTGATTTCTACAAATCAAACAGTACGGTTGAAATGCTTGATGGTGCAGACTATCGGACAGATGAATATTGGGCTGCGATCAGGCATGAACCTTTGAGCGAACAAGAACAGGGAATTGATAATATGATTGACTCGTTGAACGAAGTCAGTTTTTTCAAAGCACTTAAGAATGTAATTTACCTTGCGACGACTGGTTATTACCCACTAGGTAAAGTTGAAGTAGGATCTGCTTTCTCCTTGATAACGGTAAATCCCGTTGAAGGATTTAGAACCGCTGTTGCACTTAGAACGTCTAATAATTTCAGTAAGCGAATAGAAATTGGTGGTCGATTGGCCTATGGTTTTAAAGACAAACAGTTTAAATACGGCCTTTCCACCCGTTTCAATATTACCCCGAAAAAACGTGGAATGCTGACGGCCTTCTACAATTATGACATTGAGCAAATAGGCCAATCCCCGACGGCGTCGGCGGTTGGATCTACTTTTGGAACCCTTTTGAGAACAGGGCCTTTGGACAAGTTAACGTTCGTTCAGAGAACAGGGATCAATTTGGAAAAGGACTTTGGAAAAGACGTAGTTATCTATGGAGGTTTTGAATGGAAAGAATATAAAACTCTTGAAAACAGTGTCGTAGATTACTTAAAACCAAATTCAATAACTGGCATCGACGATACGATTACCCGAATTCAAACAAGTGAATTTATTGCGCGTTATCGATGGGCGAAGGACGAAGAGTTTTTATCCGGCTCTTTTGACAGAACTTCAATTCGATCGAAGTATCCCGTAATATCCATTCAAGGAATTTTTGGAATAAAAGGACTGCTAGGCGCTGATTACAATTATCAAAAAGTTGATTTGTTTATTGAACACAATACCAGTATAGGTATTTTAGGTAGAATTCGATATGGTATAAATGCTGGAGCGATTTTTGGAAATGCTGCATATCCATTTTTAAACATTCACGCAGGCAATCAATCGTACTGGTTGCAATTGAATACTTTTAATAAAATGAACTTTTTCGAATTTATTTCTGATCGATACGTTAGTGGGTTGATTGAAAACCATTGGGACGGTTTGTTTTTGGATCGTATTCCATTGATTAAAAAATTAAAGTGGAGATTGGTGACAACCGGTAGAATCGCATTTGGGGCCATTTCAGTCCGAAATACTGCCGAAATGAGACTTCCGGATTTTACGAAGGAATTCGGCAATACACCTTATGTTGAAGTAGCAATGGGAATTGAGAATATAGTCGCGGTTGGACGCATAGATGTGTTCTGGAGACTAACACACTTAGAACCAAATGTTCAGGTTACGCATATTAGTAACTTTGGAATTCGTGCTCGTTACGCGTTTAATTTCTAAAAATTAGATATGAAGTTATTTACAGAGCTTATTAAGAAATCGTACAAAGGTAGAAATGTCGTAAACGGCGTTTCTATCGAAGTCAACCAAGGTGAAATTGTCGGTTTACTGGGTCCAAACGGAGCAGGTAAAACAACTTCATTCTATATGATCGTTGGATTGGTTAAGCCCGATTCAGGAAAAGTATTTCTAGATGAAACTGAAATCACTCAATTTCCTATGTACAAGAGATCTCAGCTGGGAATTGGATATTTACCTCAAGAAGTCTCTGTTTTTAGAAAGCTGAGTGTAGAAGACAACATCATGGCTATTTTGGAGATGGGTAAATTGAACAAAGAAGATAGGAAAAAGCGCTTGGAGCAACTTCTTAATGAGTTTAGTTTGAACCACGTTCGGAAAAACCTAGGAAACAGATTGTCTGGTGGTGAGAAAAGAAGAACAGAGATCGCAAGAGCTTTGGCCACGGACCCTAAGTTTGTTTTATTGGATGAACCTTTCGCAGGTGTTGATCCAATTGCAGTTGAAGATATTCAGAGCATCATTTCAGAATTGAAGACACGAAATATTGGAATCTTAATCACGGATCATAATGTTCAGGAAACGTTGTCGATTACAGACCGTGCTTATTTACTTTCAGAAGGTCAAATATTAAAGTCGGGAACGCCAGAAGAATTGGCTGCCGATGAGCAAGTTAAGCGTATCTATTTAGGTCAGAACTTTGAATTAAGGAAGAAATAATCTTTTAAGTCGTGAAAATTAGATAATTTAGCCCTTCTTATGGTCAAAAAACAATTAATTATCAACCAACTATGAAAAAATTAGCTACTCTATCAATAGCAATTATCACTATAGCACTTTTAAGTGTTTCTTGTAACAAAGGCTGTGATTTAGATACAGATGACCTGTCTACTGGAGCTGTTGTCGCTACAAATCCTAACAATGCTGATCAACTGGTTGTGATCTATCCTTCAGCAGGGCAAATGACAGGTAGTATGGGAGGAGATTATCATATCAACGCATCTAATAGTTATGCAAGTAACTTTGAAGTAAGTTTTGACGGAGGACAATCAAAAGCCCCAGTTAATTATGGTGCATATTCAATACTTGCCAATCCAGTTGTGATCGGATGTGACGCATGGGTTGAGAGAAACGTTGTATTTGACGACATTAATTTCATCGTAACTTATACGGTTACTGTTCATGAATGCAACAATGGATGTGATGAAGCAAGAACTCTTGAGAACTATGTTTTGATACCGTCAGTACCTGCAAGTTACTTTGTAAACTACGTAATCGTTAACGCATAGATAAACGAACAAATTACTCAAAGCCGTTTTGATTCAATCGAAACGGCTTTTTTTGTGGATAAAAGTTAGGGCATAAAAAACCCTTTCACTCGAGTAGAGTAAAAGGGTATAATGTCTTTATAGGTTACCTAAGACGGAAGTTGAGAATCATCTACGTTCTCTACGCTCCCACTCTTGTTCCCATATGCATCACAGTGTCCACCTTTAGATGATCCACAAGAAGCTACTACTGCTGTCAAGATCAAACCTAAAAATGCAAATGCCAATACTCTCTTCATGTCTGTTGGTTTTAATGTTAATACTAAGGTTCTATTGCGATTGTTGTTGTATACAATACAACGGCAAATCTACGATAAATTGTATAACCACTGAAATAATCTTATCCACACACCGCCCTATAAAAGTCAGAAATTAATGAATCATAACAGCTCAAAACACATTAAACATAACGATACTGGGAATTGAGCTACATCTCAAAAAACACAATTTTCACCCAACAAAAGTTACAGCAAGCCTACTTTTAAATCAGTTATCAACATTAATATAATAGTTAAGAAGGGATTTCTTCAGAGCTTAGATGCTCTAAGCTACCACTTTTATTTCCGTAGGACTCACATGGTTTGTGGTTCTTTTTGTGTCCGCAAGAGGCAATCACAACTGTTATAATCAATCCGAGTGAAACGAAGGCGAATACTCTTTTCATAGTTCAAGGTTTTAAGAATTAAAGCACTGATATGCCTACGCATAACGGTCACATCCAAAATAATTACACTTTTTGGTCGGAATGATGACAGATTCTTATTGAAATAAACTAATTTTCATACCGTTAGAAACTCCGATGCGAACAATCTACTTGATTTTCATATTTTGCCTGCCTTTTTTAGGCTACGGTCAAAAAAAGTACACACTAGTGTACAAAAACACCAGTTACAAGAGTTTCATCAAGAATCCTAGCACGCAATTTAAAGATAGTACAAGTGCAATTAACTATACATCAGAGCTTCAGAACAGCGCAATTGCCAAAGGCTATCTATTAGCATCTGTCGATAGTGTTTTTTACGAATCAGAAAAAAAGGCAATTATCGACTTCACATTAGGGCCGAAATTCAATGGGTCAGAATTGAGTATTGACAAGAAAGAGCTTGACTTCATCAGAAAGTATGAGCGCATTAATGAAAAATTGATCAGTAATCTCGAATTTACGCCGCGTGAAGTGCGTGCTCTTCTTTCTAAAATTCACAACGCCTATTTAAACAATGGCTATCCTTTCGTAGCGATTCAATTAAGCAATCACCAAATCATTAACAACATTTTAAAAGCGGATATTAAAATCGAAAAAGGGAAGATCAATACCTGGCAAAACATCCATATCAAAGGTGATTCATCCGTGTCGGAAAAATTTGTATCCAGTCTTTTAGACATCAAAATAGGCGCTCTTTTTAATGAGTCGAAACTAAAAACCATTTCAGATCGTATTGCTCAAATTCCCTTTTTACAAGAGATAAAAGCCCATGAAATACTCTATACAAAAGAGGGATGTGAGCTTTTCCTGTACTTAAAATCCATTCCAATTAGTTCCTTTAATGGAATCGTTGGTTTACAACCTGACCCTGCCACCGAAAAACTAACCATTACCGGTGAGTTGAATTTAAAACTTCTCAACTTGTTAAAAAGAGGTGAACTTCTAGATATTCGATGGCAAAGTATTCGAGACAAAACCCAATCCCTTAATTCACATTTGAATTACCCCTTCCTTTTCAATACTTCTTTCGGGATCGATGGGACTTTTGAGCTTTACAAACGTGACACTTCATTTCTGGAATTGAACTCGACAATTGGCGTCCAGTACTTTTTAAAGCGCGGAAATTACCTGAAGGCTTTTTATCAAAATTTGTCATCTGACGTATTGGAAGGAGGATTGAATAATCCAACATTTAGTAAACTTGGAAGCGTTAGTTCAAACAATTATGGGCTTTCGTATGTCTCCACACGGGTCGACTATTTACCAAATCCGACGAGAGGTTTCAACTTAAAAATAACTGCATCCGCAGGAAGTAGAAAGTCACAAATAAATGATTCTGCTCTAGTAATAAAGTCGGGCACTTTTAGGGGAATAGTAGATGCGGAATATTTCATCCCGCTGTATAAAAGGCACATCCTGCGAATTAATAATGTAACTGAATTTTATTCTGCCGATGCTATTTTTGAAAACGAATTGTTCCGATTTGGAGGGCTCGATGCGCAACGAGGGTTTAACGAGGATGAACTCTTTGCCACGACTCGAAGCACTACTGTTTTAGAATACCGGTTCCTATTGGACAAGAACTCGCATGTTTTTGCATTCGCAGATCAAACGTGGTATGAAAATAACGTAACCAATTACTACAATGACACTCCATTTGGCTTTGGAGCGGGATTCTCATTTAGAACAAATCTAGGAGTTTTCTCAATTTCTTATGCCCTTGGAAAGCAGCTCAACAATCAGATTCTTCTCAGTAACGGGAAGATTCATTTCGGTTATATTGCTTACTTTTAAGCCATGGATTATATTCTTTTAATCATTGGTTTAATCGCTGGTGGAATTATTGGTTTTTTGGCTGCTAAACTTGTACCGTCTTCAACAATTGAAGCTGGTGATTCAATGCAACAACTCAAAATTGATAATGCAACCTTAGAAAATTCTTCTGAGAACTTAAGAATTGATTTGGAATCCTCTAAAACGGATCTTTCTCAACTGCGAGAAGCACATCAAAATGAATTGAAAAGTGCCACAGAATGGAAAAGTAGGTACAACGCGCTTGAAGAAAAAATTCGAGATCAAAAAGAAGAACTGGAATCATTGCAAGTAAAATTCACAAAAGAATTTGAACTTGTTGCCAATAAAATTTTGGACGAAAAGACAAGTAAATTCACGGATCAAAACAAGAAGAACTTGGACGTAATATTGAATCCGTTGAAGGAAAAAATCAGTGAGTTTCAAAAGAAAGTTGAAGACAATAATGAAAAGAGTATTGAGCGCTCTGCAACATTGGATAAGCACTTGAAAATGTTGCGGGATTTGAACCAGGAAATCACTCAGGAAACAAGGAGTTTAACACAGGCGTTGCGTGGAGATTCTAAAGTGCAAGGAAATTGGGGAGAGATGCAGCTTGAATCAATTTTAGAAAAAGCAGGACTTCAAAAGGACATTCATTATTCTAAGGAAACGAATCTAAAAACCGAGGACGGCAGCAACCAACGTTTGGATTATATCATCAATCTACCGGACGGTAAGAATCTTATTTTGGATTCAAAAGTATCATTGACAGCCTACAGTAATTACCACGACACAGATGATAAAGACCAAAAAGCATTGTATCTAAAACAACATTTGGACAGCATTAATGGGCATTTAAAATTACTTGGAGGGAAGGATTACCAAAAACTCCACGATATCAATTCTCCAGATTACGTTTTAATGTTTGTGGCCAACGAACCTGCATTGACTTTGGCTTTACGAGAAGATCAAGGCTTGTTTGAAAAAGCATTGGATAAGAATATTGTAATTGTTTCGATATCTACGCTTTTAGCAACACTGCGAACGATATCATACATCTGGAAACAAGATTTACAGAATAAAAATGCGGAGGAAATAGCGCGACAAGCAGGAAATCTTTACGACAAGTTTGTTGGATTTACAGATGATCTGCTGAAACTTGGAAGTCAAATGGATACTGCAAATAAAACCTATAAAGATGCAATGAATAAGATGACTGACGGCTCTGGTAACCTCACGAAACGAATTCAAGATTTGAAGAAACTCGGCGTGAATCCATCTAAAAATATTGACCAACGCCTGATAGACCGCTCCGAAGACTAAAACCTCCAAAACTTGCTTCCATGAAACTTCTCATTTGTATTTTGATTAAGCAGCCACTAAAGATTCAGACGGAAATTATTGCTGTGAAAAGCAAAGTTCTAGAGACAATTGAATAAGTGGGCATTCATACTATCAGCGGTAACCTCGTTACTACTTACTATTCTTTTATGGAACACATGCGACTGGACCACCGATCAACTTGTTGACTATTTAAGAGGCAAGCACTACGTATTGGGCGCTTGGATTTTGCATCATTATGTATTCGCATTATCATTTGGATTGGTTCCAATTGTTTGCTTTTTAATTTGTTTGCTAGGAAAACGTAAGAATGCATGGGGGCTATTGGCCTATATGTTTTTCTCCTGGACGAGCACGCTATTGTTGATCGTTTTAGTATTCAAAACCCTCACAATTGACATAAACGCTTCTTCTCCACTTCTACCTGAATTCAAACGATTCAATGTGCCGTTTTACGAATATTGGAATCACACGTTACCAAAACTCTCTCTCATTGTGCCAGTTTTCTTTCTGGCACTAAACATAACGCACAGATTCAAATTAAATAAGTTGCAAGATGCAGCTCGACCATTGGATCAAATTACAGAAGAAAAGTAAATACCAAACTTTTTGTTTAGCTTTGTATGTGAATCATTAAACAATTTATTGATCACGGCAAAAATATTATATACAACTATGGGCATATTCGATCTATTTACATTAGGAACTGTTCCACAAATAAAATCAGTTCAAGCGCCAAAAACAAGTCTTTATGACATCCAGGTTAAGGCATTGGACGGGTCTGAACTTTCACTTTCTAGCTCTCAAGGGAAAAAGATTTTATTTGTAAATGTGGCCTCCAAGTGCGGGTTTACATATCAATATGAAGAGCTCCAAAAACTATCGGAACAAGAAAAGAACAACCTTGTCATCATTGGGTTGCCCTGCAATCAGTTTGGGTATCAAGAAAAAGGGAACGCAGACGAAATACAGAGTTTTTGTAGTGTAAACTATGGCGTTACATTTCCAATAACTGAGAAATTAGACACAAAAGGTTCGAATCAACACCCGGTTTATGCCTGGCTTACGCAGCGCAAACTGAATGGTTCGATTGACTCAAAGGTGAAGTGGAATTTTCAAAAATATTTGGTCAATGAAGAAGGAGCCCTTCAAGAAATATTTTCTCCAAAGACGACTCCTCTATCCGATGAATTATTAAACGCAATTAAAAACTAAACGCAATGGGATTCTTTAAACGAAAAACGAAGAAGGAAAAACTTCAAGCGGCTTACAAAAGTAAAATGGAAGAGTCGTTCCACATGTCCAAGACAAACCGAACGGCCAGTGATGCACTCGTTAAAGAAGCGGAAGACATCTTGGACCTTATAAAGAAGGAAGAAGAAGCCGGTTAAGCGAACGGTTAGAAGAAATTACGGAATGGTCTTTCAAAGAAAAAAAATGTTAATACTACAACTAGCTCTTTTTGCCCTTCTTGGTTGCGGAGATTCTCAAGCAAATCTTGACTCAATGATATACAACTTCAGTAAAGAATCTCAGGCAGATGATTGGTATGCTCTAAACGATGGTGTCATGGGCGGTGTCTCCAATTCCACTATTGTCATAACCGACGATGGATTCGGCTTGTTTTCAGGCAATGTTTCAACGGCAAACAATGGAGGTTTTGCATCAATACGGTACCTATTTGATGAGAAAGCCATTAATGGGAAAACAAAGATTTCGTTACGTGTTAAAGGTGATTCAAAGAATTATCAATTGAGGGTAAAAGCAAAGTCGGGCGATTACTATTCATACATTCTTACTTTTAAAACAACGAACGAATGGGAAACAGTCGAAGTTAAACTTTCAGACATGTACCCGAGTTTCCGCGGCAGAAAACTACCCATGTCGAATTTCGAATCTTCATCAATAGAGGAAATTTCAATTCTTATATCGAATAAGAAAAATGAGCGTTTCGAATTACTGATCGATACAATTGAACTTACATAGAATACAGAAACAGTGAAGGAGAACATTTCAATATTTTGGTTTCGCAGGGATTTAAGACTTCATGATAATGTTGGCCTAACAGAGGCGCTTGAGGCGAACAAAAAGGTAATGTTGATCTTCATTTTTGACGTCGAAATTATAGAAGAGCTTCCCCGAAACGATAGCCGACTTACATTCATTCACAACACTTTGTCCTCCATGAATGAAGAACTTCAGGCGCATGGTGCATCCATCAATTGCCTCCATGGAAAGACGGATGAAATTTGGGCACAACTCGCGAATCAATACAGCATTGAGAACGTTTATTTTAACAAGGACTATGAGCCGTACGCTTTGAAAAGAGATAAAGCAATTACTGAATTTCTTAGTTCAAAAAACATTCCGACGAATTCATTCAAAGACCAAGTCATTTTTGAAGAACACGATATCTTAAAAAATGACGGGACGCCCTATACCGTTTTCACGCCATACAAGAATAAATGGCTTATATTGTATAAGGAGAGTGATTCTCCAAAAGATTTGCGCGTCTCGAACTTGATGCAGAACGATTTCAATCTTCAAAAATTAGAATCTCTTGGTTTTACTGAGTCGGATCTAAAGGTTCCTGAATTCGATCTTTCTGTGGTTACAGATTATAAGGAAACCCGAGATTTTCCTTCCGTAAAAGGAACGAGTAATCTAAGTACTTACCTTCGCTTTGGAACAGTCAGTATTCGTCAACTTGTCTCTAAACAGGAATTAGGGTCTACATTTTTAAGCGAACTCATTTGGCGGGAATTCTTTATGCAAATCATATTTAATTTCCCTGATTCAGCACATTCAAACTTTAAACGCAAATACGATTTCGTTCAATGGCGAAACAATGAAGAAGAATTCAAAAGATGGTGCACCGGAACTACTGGATATCCGATTGTAGATGCTGGAATGAGAGAATTAAATACTACCGGTCTTATGCACAATCGCGTTCGAATGATTACAGCGGGATTTCTTTGCAAGCACTTGTTAATCGATTGGCGTTGGGGAGAAGCGTATTTCGCCGAAAAATTAATGGACTATGATCTTTCTGCCAACGTAGGGAATTGGCAATGGGCCGCTGGAACAGGCTGTGATTCTGCCCCCTACTTCAGGATTTTCAATCCAGCAGAACAGCAAAAAAAATTCGACAAGGAATACATTTACATCAACAAGTGGCTTCCCGATCTTAACACATTTGATTATCCGACTCCGATTGTGGAGCATAAATTTGCGCGAGAAAGAGCATTGGCAACTTATAAAGAAGGCTTGAACCAATAAAAAGAGAAGTGAAATCCTTACTTACGCGAGGCTTGCATTGATGATCTAATTTCCTTCATAAAATTAGATGCATAAACGAAATCAAGAATTTCCTGATTGTCAGTTGTAATTATCGACTTGCGATCACCTTCCCACCAATTGCGTCCGTTGTGGATGAATAAGATGTTGTCACCGATTTCAATTACTGAGTTCATATCGTGTGTAATAACAACTGTGGTAATGTCGTATTCATAGGTAATCTCCTTAATCAAATTGTCAATAACGATTGCCGTTTTTGGATCCAGTCCAGAATTCGGCTCATCACAAAACAAATACTTAGGATTCATTGAGATTGCTCGTGCAATTGCGATCCGTTTCTGCATCCCTCCTGAACATTCCGCTGGAAACAACATGTTTGTACCTTCAAGATTCACACGATCCAAACAGAAATTCACACGATCGAGTTTTTCCTTTCTCGTCATTTTCGTGAACATGGTTAAAGGGAACATTACATTCTCTTGAACTGTCATGGAATCAAACAGAGCTGAACCTTGGAAAAGCATCCCGATCTCTTTACGAACAGATACTTTTTCTTTACGGTTCATTGTTGTAAAGTTTCTATCATCATAAATGATATAACCCGTGTCTGGCTGGTGCAATCCAACAATACATTTTGTTAGAACTGACTTACCTTGCCCTGATTGCCCGATCACAAGATTCACCTTTCCTTTCTCAAATTTTGTATCGATACCATGCAGAACATGGTTCTCTCCAAACGATTTATTTAAGCCGTTTACTTCTATCATAACAAGAACATTTGAGTTAAGAAGAAGTTGGCGATAAGGATGGCAATACTACTTGTTACTACGGCTTTTGTTGCTGATTTACCAACATCAATGGCTCCACCTTTTGAGTAGTAACCGAAGTAAGATGAAATTGACACAATAAGGAATGCAAAAACGATACACTTGGTTAACGCATAAACAATATCTCCAATTTCAAAGAAAGAACGAATCCCTAAGATATACACCTCCGTTGAAGCCAAACCACTCATTACAAGTGACAACCAACCACCAACAAGGCTAAGTCCCATTGAGAAGATAATCAGTACTGGGAAGAATGCAATTGCACCTAGAATCTTAGGTAAAACTAAATATGTTAAGCTGTTCACCCCCATTATCTCAAGGGCATCAATTTGTTCTGTGGTCTTCATTGTCCCAATCTCTGAAGCAACGTTTGAACCTACTTTACCAGCCAAAATCAATGACATAATTGTAGGTGAAAACTCGAGAATTGTACTTGATCTAGTAATGTATCCAATCGTATATTCAGGTAATAATGGAGAGTCCATATTTGCAGCTGTTTGAAGTGCAATAACACCACCCATAAACACTGACATTACACCTACAATAGGAATTGAATTGATTCCGATACGCTGAATTTCTTCGAACAAGCGAACACGGAAGACACCCCATTTCTCAGGTCTTGAAAATACGATCCAAAGCATTTGGACGTACTTACCGATATTTCTTAGCATTCCTAGCACTTGGCTAAAGTAACGGTATTTTTTTTCATGACAATTTATTCTTATCAAATTCATCTTATTCGATAATATTATCTCTAATTTTGGAACTGAGTGAGTAAGAAAAAGGAAAAATATAGATTGGTGCTGTCCAAGTATTTACCAGCGAATTTCATTGGAATCGTTGTTGAACTTTTGGTGAAATATCCGGTTAAGTTTAGAATCGCGAAGCCGCGGAAAACAAAGCTCGGTGATTTCCGAGCCAACCGTGATGGGTTGCATGAAATCACTGTAAACGGCGACTTAAACCCTTATTCCTTTTTGATAACAACGATTCATGAGTTTGCGCATCTCGTTACTTTTGAAGAACACAAGGGCCGCGTTAAACCGCATGGTAAGGAATGGCAATTGACGTATTCAAAAATGATTTATCCCATAATTGAAAGCGGCAATTTGCCAAAAGATGTTTCTCAAGTCTTATTGAATTCATTGATAAATGTGAAAGCATCATCCTGCACAGATCAAAATTTGTCTCGTGTTCTTATCAAATATGACAAACCCGTTGAGGGATTGATTTTATTGGAGGAGCTACCATCTAAAAGTGTTTTCAGTTTAAGCGGTAAGAACTTCACGAAAGGAAACCTTCGGCGCACGCGCTACGTATGTGTGGATAATTCAAATAATAAACGGTACCTCATTAGTGCATTGGCACAAGTAAAAAAAATAGAATGAAAGATAATTATAGCTTGATCATGGCGGGAGGAATTGGAAGCCGTTTTTGGCCAATGTCAACTCCTGAAACACCAAAACAATTTTTAGATGTTTTAGGAATTGGTAAATCGCTACTTCAAATGACGTATGAGCGTTTGTTACACGTTTCTCCAGTTGAGAACATTTACATCTTGACGAATACGGATTATAAAGAAATGGTGCTTGAGCAACTGCCAGATTTAACTCCAGATCAAGTTTTATGTGAACCTCAGCGGAAAAACACAGCCCCTTGTATCGCGTATGCCGCAGCGAAAATTCACGCTTTAAATGCAAACGCAAACTTAATTGTGTCGCCCGCAGATCATTTGATAATTCAACAAGACAACTTTACAGAGACAGTTCGTACAGGACTTAAAGCTTCGGCAGAAGGAAGAATTGCGACCATTGGAATTAAACCTATCCGACCTGATACTGGATATGGTTATATCGAATTTGATTCGTCGAAAGGATCGCAGCCGAATGATGTAATTGCAGTAGATCAGTTTAGAGAAAAACCAGACTTGGCTACGGCTCAGTCGTTTTTGGATGCTGGGAATTTCTATTGGAATTCAGGAATTTTTATCTGGAAGTCGGCGACGGTTTTAAATGCTTTGAAAGAATTTCAACCCGAGTTGTATCATTTATTTGCGGGTGATTTGAGCTTTTACAATACATCGAATGAGCAAGAAAAAGTGGACCATTGCTTTGAAGTTTGCGAAGATATCTCAATTGACTTTGCGGTTATGGAACATGCTAAAAACATTGATATCGTGTTGTCGAATTTTGATTGGTCTGATTTGGGAACTTGGGGAAGTTTGAATTCTCATTTGAAACACGACGATAAAGGGAATTCAACGATTGGTGCGAACACGCACATCTTTAACACGGAGGATTGTATTATCAATATTGAAAATGATAAGACTGCGGTTATTGATAGCTTAAAGGGATATATCGTTATTCAGAGTGAAGACCGTTTGATGATTTTGAAGAAAGAGAACGAGCAAGCTTTGAAGGAGTTTGTGAAGGTGACGAAGTAGATTTGATGGTTTGATTGTTCAGGCTTAGAGGTTTGCCATGTGTGTTTTTTACCATAAAAGGCACAATTCGCCTTGGCTGAGCAAAGGCTAGACACAAAGGAAAATCATAGTTTAAGACACAAATCTTTGCTGACCCAAAGGTCAGCTTGTGTCGAAATATAATTCTAAACCAATCAGAATAGTGTCTTTTGCGCCTACATGCGCTGCCGCTTGTTTTCAAAAGTTGCATTTTTTTCTGGTGGTTAAAATTGAGAAAGGACAACAAGGAAGGGTTCGATAGTTCGAAGCATATTCAAATCGAAGGATCGAAAAGTACAGCGCTTCTAAAAATCAAAAAAAGGATCTGATAATTCAGATCCTTTCATAGCTCAAGCCTTACAAGTACTCTTAGTCTTTCTAGCTCTTAATAGCCTATTTTAATTTTCGGAAAAGGGGTCCAGCAACTAACTGACCCCTTTTATGAAAGCGGAAGCCTTACTAGAGCTAAATATCTTTTCCCGCCTTCAATTGCTCTGATTGCCAAGCTCTGTATAAGTCGAAGTAACTTTTAGATTCCATTACTACAACTCCACCAAGCGTGTCACCATATTTTGCAGGCAAACCACCTGTGTATAATTGCATTCTACCGATTGAAACTGAAGGTACACTTCCTGCGTTTCGTGTTTTAACACCATCGATGATATAAATCATATCGCCTTTACGTGCTCCACGGAAAACCAATTCTCCATCTTCTGTTTGACGCACATCACTCGACATACTTATTATCATTTTCTTGATATCAAACTTCACTGGGCTGCGTCCAATTTCTTCTGCCGTTAATTCTGCTACGGGAAGGTTTCCATTGATTAAACGAACTCGATCAAGATCTGCTGTAACTACCGCACCCTTTATCAGTTGGTACCCTCCATTGAATGTAATTTCTCCTAGGTTATCAAAACCATTCATCGGCACATTTACCGCGATATTTGGCATCGTATCTTTCAACTGACGAATGTTCAACATGTAAGAACCAGCTGGAATTGCTGCAATTTTAAACTTTCCATCTTCGTTTGTTTTTACCTGATAACGATTCATCCCATCATCAATAAATACGTGAGCATTATAAACAGGTTGTTTTTCTGCATCCAGGACAATTCCCATTACATCTCCTAATGCTTGTTGTGCCATCAGTTGTCCTGCACTGAGTAACACCGCTGCGACCATAATTAACTTTTTCATAATTTCTATTTTTTAATTGAGTTAGTGCTCTAGTATCCTTGTTTGGTAATAAGATGTGTGTGCACAAACAATTCCATAAAAATTGCATAAAAAAAGTCCTGATCAGTAAATTAAATTACCGTCAGGACCTTTTATAACTGCGTTTCAGAAAGATCATTTTTCCTGAAAAAATTATTTTTTATTCAGCGATTGCCAAAGCTGCGCTTGATGTAGGGAATTTTCGATCTACTTTTTTAAACAATCCTTGTAAAACTTTACCCGGACCAACTTCAATTACCTCCTCTGCTCCATCAGCGATCATTGAATGCATTGTTTGTGTCCAACGCACAGGCGCTGTCAATTGGGCAACAAGGTTCTTTTTAATCTCGGCTGGATCTGTTACTGCACATGCAACAACGTTTTGATACACTGGACAAATTGGTGTCTTGAATTCAGTCGCTTCAATTGCCGCTGCAAGTTCTTCTCTCGCTGGTTCCATGAGTGGAGAGTGAAATGCTCCTCCAACTGGTAATAGTAAAGCACGACGCGCTCCTGCCTCTGTGGCTACCTCGCATGCTTTTTCAACAGCAGGAACAGATCCTGAAATCACCAATTGACCTGGGCAGTTATAATTTGCCGCAACAACTACTCCATCAACACCAGCGCAAATTTCCTCTACAACATTATCATCCAATCCTAAGATAGCCGCCATTGTTGAAGGTTCTTTTTCACAGGCTGCTTGCATCGCCAAAGCACGCTTGGATACTAAACGCAAACCGTCTTCAAAACTCAATGTCTTATTGACAACAAGCGATGAGATTTCACCCAGTGAGTGACCTGCGACCATATCTGGCTTAAAGCTGTCTCCAAGTAGGGTTGCTAATATTGTTGAGTGTAAGAAAATTGCGGGCTGCGTAACTTTCGTTTGTTTTAATTCATCGTCAGTTCCTTCGAACATGATTTTAGTGATCTCAAATCCTAAAATTTCATTCGCGCGGTTGAACATTTCTTTCGCGACATCTGAATTGTCGTAAAGGTCTTTGCCCATTCCTGAGAACTGAGCTCCTTGACCTGGAAAAACATATGCTTTCATTTCATCATTATTTTGATGACAAAAGTAAAATAAAATAGAGATGGAAATTAATCGAAGGCTTGAATTTACAATTTTACGCTTGTTCCGTTATTGGAGAACGATTCGTTTTAAGCTTGAAAATGATTCGTCGGAAACAGAGATAAAATAGAGTCCTGCGTCAAAAGCAGACAGGTCAATTGACAGTTCTGAAATCATTTTCCCAGAAAATAAAACTTTACCTGAGAGATCTAGAACTTCAACGGTTTTTTCATCAGCACCTTCGTAAACGATATTTACAGTGCCCGTTGATGGATTCGGGAAAATTGAAATTTCGCTTGTTGCTTCTTCTTCCAAAGAAAGTTCTTGGCTAAAATTCGCTCTGACGGTCGGAGCAAATGACCAATTCGTAAAATAATTTAGGCTAACACCAGTTCCGTAAGGCCCATAAGCTACTGTGGAAAAATCATCATCTTCAGATCCAATTGAACTTCCTCCTAAAAACAAGGCTTGGTTAATTGTCAGTGTATCTACCTTGATCACATCAACGATATACGTTCGACCTGCGAGTAATAATGAAGGTGTAGTAAAAGAAATATTTGTTATTCCATTTCCAATTTGTGCTGGAGGAATAGTACGGAACTTTTCATTAATTAAAGTAAGTGGCCCTTGGATTGTTCCACCGGCCTCTACTTCCTGAACTCGGACCATAACATTTAACCATTCCGTTGTGCCTTCTGCAAACTCAACCCCAACACTATACATGTATTGATCTTCTTCCATTTCAAAGAGGTTCCCCCACGAATGAACTCCGCTGGCCAATGCAACAATTGCTGGATTTGTAGACTGAGGGTTCCAACCGTAAGTACTCGTTGTGTTATAATCATGCGCCATGACGAAATCACTCACCTTTAGTGGCAGGGCATCAATTGAATCGTTACTTGGATCGTCATCCATGGGAATTGAAAATGAAACCTCATATTCATCTATCGCGGTTGGCGTGAATCCTGTATTGAAAACCAAGGTATCTGTATTTCCAAACAACACAGTATGATTTACAACTAAGGTATTGATCACTCCAGACCCACCTGAAATAACACATTCAACATCTACATTTTGATGCATACTTCCCTGGTTCTGAATAATCAACGTTGGAACCATTTCTCGAACTTGATCCAAAGGAACCATCGAATATTCATACCCCACTGAGAGATCAGCATGCCAAGCATCTAACAAGGCAATGTCGTTGTTCGGTAATGTTCTAACGTTAAAGTCATCTATGATCCAACCATAATCCCAAGCCACACCTGCCGTGTTATCTGTTCCGCCATCAGAGACATCATTGGAAAGAAAAAGCAAGCGAATTAATACAAACGGTTCGTTTCCAGCGGCTGAAGATATGTTGACTGTTACTAATGAAGGATTGTTGGTTTCTTCGTTTGCAATCATGCCTGAATTCACTTCGAAGTCTGTCCATGTTTGACCGTTATTAGTACTTACCTCAACAATTGTTTTTGATGTCCATTTGGAATAGAATTGCTCAAATGTCAATTCGATCCCGTTGGAACCTGAGCAATTAATTGGCGTTGTTGTCTGAATCCAGGCATTATTTTCAATTTGATTATCTGCTGTAGCAAATGCATCGGAATTGAACGAAGCCATGTTCCCGCCCGAAGTGGAACCTAAATCATCATTGTTTGACCACCAAAAATAAGGTTCATTTGAAATGGTCCAATCTGCGGAATTGCCAGCTGAATTACCAATTGTCCATTGATTCACATTTGAAAAGTCGCTCGACCAAATAGACATTTTTTCTTCGGATGAATAATCAATCGTGCTTGGCTTCTCTTTTGACAAAGCTGGAGATGGAATTCTAGACCTATTAATTTCTGAAGGTACCTGACCCAAAGAAGTTCCAAAAAGAACAAGGGTAAATAGTAAGAAACAGACTTCTCTCATAGTAAATTAATAAAGGGCGAAAGTAAATAAAAATTTGGTTCACAATCCTCTGGTAACTATGTATAACGAGAGAAAGTGAAGTTTGGTTTGAAAAAATCTCCCCTTTTATTATAAAATGCTTCATTTCAATGATGAAAGGCATTAACTACCTACCAATCATGACCTTGTAAATCCCCTTTGTCAAAATCAATCTCGATGGTACATCTGTTTACTTCAAACTCCTTCAATATTAACCTTATATCTTTTTTTAATTTGATCAGATCGTCAATGGAATTGTCCTTGGAGATTACTAAGTGAATTGAAAAAACATGCTGCTCCCCATCGAGAGACCATAAATGAAAATCATGAAACGAAATAACGGTATCAAGGGAACGAATTCGGGAATTTAATTTTTCAACGTCAAGATCAACAGGACTTCCTTCTAAAAACAAGTTCAAGGTCTCTCTTAATCTTTTCCCAACATTCCAAAGTATATAAAGCGTTATTAAGAGTGAAAGTGCTGGATCGAGGTATGGAATGTTTTTAAACAATAACACAACGGAAACAATAACGACAGCTACCCATCCGAGGACATCTTCAATTAAGTGCCAACGGATCACTTTTTCATTCATCGATTTCCCTGAACTCAATTTATAGGCAGCATAACCATTTACAGCCACTCCAATTAATGCGATAAACAACATTCCTTCAGCATTTGACAGTTCGGGATACCTCAATCGATCTATTCCTTCAATGATTATAAATATTGAACCAATAATGAGAATGACGCTGTTGACCAAGGCTCCGAGAAGCGAAAACCGCTGATAACCAAAGGTGAATTTATGGTCAGCCCCTTTTTTCGATTTCCCTTCAATGTACCAAGACAATTCCAAGGACAGGCTGTCGCCAAAATCATGCAAGGCATCTGACATGATTGCCACGCTGTTGACGTACATCCCACCAATAAATTCAAATATCGTGAATCCCACATTCAGAAAAAATGCGACGCGAATATTATTCGATGAATTATGATTACGGCTCTTGTGGTCTATATTTTCGCCCATCTATTTTAGGTACGAATTAGATCGCTTTGATCACACTAAATTGACGGGAATATTCAAATAACAAATCTCTATAACAGTGAACTTTTCACCTTTGTCCCAAGCCAAAAAATGAAGCGTTATTTACTCGAGCTCAAAAACATTTGCGAAGAGATGTGTGGTAAACTTATTCCTTAATCGAAAACTGCGACAAGGTGATGGTTTGTCTTTATGGTGGAAAAGATAGCTCTACAATGCTCGACGTTTTGTTGCATTACCAAAAGCAATCGGATACTCAATTTGAAATTGTGGCCGTTAATTTGGATCAAAAGCAACCTGGTTATCCTGAAGAAGTTTTTCCGAAGTATTTTAGCGAATTGGGCGTTGAATTCAAAATCGTTGAGAAAGACACGTGCAGTATTTTTGTCGACAAAATCAAACCGGGAAAAACGATGTGCAGTTTGTGTTCACGTTTCAGGCGCGGCAATTTGTATACTATTGCAGATGAAATTGGCACTACGGAAATTACTTTGGGTCACCACCGGGATGATTTGATCGAAACGTTTTTTATGAATTTATTCAATGGAGCGAAGATTGAAACAATGCCTGCAAAATACCGAACGGATGATGACCGCCATATAGTTATTCGGCCTTTGGTTTTTTTGCAAAGAATCTGAGATTGAAGTGTATTCAGAAGCGATGAATTTCCCGATTATTCCGAGCACGTTGTGCGGTTCTCAGGAAAACATGATGCGGAAAAAGGTGAAGAAAATGATCAAAGAATGGGACGAGGAGTTTCCGGGGAGATCTACTTCGATTTTTAACTCGATGAAGAATATTAATCCATCTCATATGTTGGACACGAAACTTTTTGATTTTGAGAAGTTCCAATCTTGAGAAATTATAAATGAG